>JAUWUU010000164.1 GCA_030617765.1 Flavobacteriia bacterium
GGGTTTATATGCTATTTTTCTTTAACTTTAGCATATGGGTCTTAAAAATTTCTTTTCGGAACTAAAAAGGCGTAATGTTTATAGAGTAGCAATTTCTTATGGAATTACCAGTTGGTTATTAGCTCAAATTGCCGGTTTAGCAACTACTGCTTTTGAGGTCCCTCCATGGGTACTTAAAATAATAATTATAGCACTTATCATAGGTTTCCCAATCGTGTTGATTCTTTCGTGGATCTATGATATAAGTCCGCAAGGTATTGTAAAAACAAAACTCAAAAATAAAAAATTTGCTCACCCTTTTGAAAGTTCCTCAGCTAAATCGGAAAATGATCAAAAACAGCAAAAACATATTATACCTCTTCAATATGCCAAAATAGGATCTGTAGTTATTTTACTGGCTGTTGTTTCGGTAATTTTTATTCTTTTTTACAGAGGAACATCTATTCCTTTTATAGAGCGGGATTGGATTGTGATCACCGATTTTGAAAATCACACTGAAGAAACAATTTTTGATAAATCATTGAATACTGCATTTTCTTTAAATATAAATCAATCACGATATATAAATGTAATTACAAGAAAGAGAATGCTGGAGACATTAAAGCGAATGAAAAAGGAAGACAGGCAATATATTGATGGAGAAACAGGTAGAGAGATCGCTATTCGCGAAGGGATAAAAATATACCTTGTTCCCGGTATTAGCAGGGTAGGAAATCAGTATATTCTTACGGTCAAAATTCAGGAAGCCAAAACGGATTCTATATTAAGCTCAGAGGTGCTTTATGCAAAAAACCAGGATGAAATTATTGAAAAGTTGGACGAACTAACAAAAAAAGTGCGACGAAATATGGGGGAATCCAGGTATGAGATCTTAGAACAAAGCAAGCCATTATTAAAAGCGACTACTTATTCTTTAGAAGCACTTAAACAGTTTTCTCTCGGTATTGAAAATCACCTTAACATGGATTTTGAAAAAGCAAAAAAGCATTATGAAAATGCTATTCGTATTGATACTAATTTCACTTCAGCAAAAGCTTCACTCGGAAATTTATTGTTTGAAAGATTTGATAAAGAGGAAGGGCGGAAATGGTTGGAACAGGCTATTTTATCCATTGACAATCTCACAGATAGAGAAAAATATAGTATTCTTGCCTTTTATGCTGTGAAGATTGAAAATGACTTAGATAAAGGAATTGAATTTACAGAAACATTAATTGATTTATATCCTGATGACCCGGTTCCGCATAATAATCTGGGTTGGTATTTTCAAAATCAAGGATTTAACGAAAGAGCAGTTGAAGAATATAAAACTGCTCTTAGGATCGATCCGTATTTGATGTTTACCTATAGTGGCGTTATTTGGACATACCTTACAGATTTTGCACAAATGGATTCTGCTAAAACCTGGTCCAAACGGATGATTGAGTATGGACCAGAAAATGCATGGGGATATTCATATCTAGGTTCTGTATATGTAGGTATTGATAGTCTTGAGAAAGCTAAAAATGAATTCTTAAAAGCAAGAGATCTTAATTCAAATTTCTATTCCCATTTTAATCAATACCGTTTAGCTCATGTTTATCGACTTCAGGAAAAGTATGATAAAGCCATTAAAGTATTAGAAGAAATCTTAAGTAAAAATCCGAAAGAAAAATCTATCAACTATGATTTAGGAGTAAATTACAATTTGCTTGGAGATCGTAAAAAAGCAAGGAGTTATTTTCTTGAATATAAAAAAATAGCTAAAAAGATGGTGGATGAATATCCTGATGATCCAAATTCATATATTTATTATGGAACATTGCTTACAAATCTTGGCGAAAAGGAGGCTGGTTGGAAAATTGGGAAACGTGGTATAGAAATTGATTCGACATTTCATTTTAGTTTTGCTCAGTTGCTTGCAGCCCAAAATAAAAAAAATGAAGCCATTGACCAATTAGAAAAAGCTTTTGAGAATGGTTATCGCGATCTGGTATGGGTAAAGCTTCACCCCGATTTACAAATATTGCAAGAGGAAGCTAAATTTCAGGAACTGATTGATAAATATTTCCCTAATAATAAGTAATAAAAAAAGGCTCAACCTTTAAAAATTGAACCCTAAATTTTTAAGTTATATATTAAAAAAAATCCCTATAACTTTTCAAGTACAATATTTTTCCATTTTACTTTAATACCTCCACCACTGTGAATTTGCAGCGCTACAGAACCTTCTCCATTGCCAATTTTTTCATCAGTAATGGTAATCATTTCTGTACCATTGAGCCAGGTTGTTAATTGATTTCCTTTTACTTCAATTTTTAAATGATTCCATTCCCCCTCTTTAAGGACTTTTTCTTTTTCAGGATCTGGTTTTATCAACCAACCTCTTCCATAAGATTCATAAACACCTCCGGTATGTTTACCTTTTGGAGCAACTTCAACCTGCCATCCACTTACTTTAACACCTTCAATAGTTGATCTGATAAATACACCACTATTGCCATCAGCCTCTTGTTTAAAATCTAAATTTAATTCAAAATCCTTATAATGTTCATCAGTGGCTAAATAACCATATTCTTTATCCGGACCACTTTCACATACGAGTAAACTATTCTCTACATACCATTTTTCAGTTCCATAGACAGTCCATCCATCAAGGTCATTTCCATTAAATAATTCTTGTTTTTGGGCTTTAATTTCAGGCATTGTCATCAATAATATAAACAAAGCGAATATTGCAAATCTTTTCATAAGTTAAAATTTATATTTTGTGCAAATTAGTTAATTTGTATTACTTAAATACTTAATTCGGATATTTTTAAAAAACAATTCCGATCCATGACCTAAGAAACCTATATGCCCTTTGTTTCTTTTTAACCAGGGATGATCTTTACCATTTAAAGTTCCGATTTTTGAGCATTAGAATTTTGAATGGAAAGCAAAGTAAATAGGAAAGCACTTAATATTGTGATTATTCTTTTCATGAATTAATTTTTTAAAGGATAAAATAAAATCGTATTATTTCTCTAAATTAAAAACACGAATTTTTTCATTATTTTGAGTTGAAAGTATTAATTTTTTTCCTTTATTATCCAATGCTCCCGTTATATGATTTGATTGAAAAGGTACATAAAACCCAGATTTTCTACTTGGAATAACATCAAAACCGGTTTTATTTCTTTTTAAAAAAAGTCCTGTAAGTGCGTCGAATCTACCATAATTTGATTCAGCAGAAAAATCATTTCCAACAAACAAGGCATCTAATAGACCGTCTTGATCAAAATCATCAATAAGAATATCATTAATTGGTGAAACTTGACATGTTTTAGGTAAAGCGACTAACTTAAATTTTCCATTGCCTAAATTTTCAATATAACTACTGGAAAAAATGGTAGCCTTAAGTGTTTCTGATTCTAGGTCTTTAATTCCTAATAGCTTTTTAAAATCTAGATGAGTATATTCCTCGTAGGAAAAGAAATTAATTGGAGATTCTGGAAATTGATTCTTTATATCATCTCGTGTATGTATTGGGAATAATATATTTTCACCTTCTTCATTTTCAAAATATTGACCTAAAACAGGATCTGCAATTCCGTTTTTATCAAAATCATCTGCATAAACATATAAAGGATAATCCTTTTTTGGTTTTACAAAGCCATTCAATCCTTGATTT
>JAUWUU010000098.1 GCA_030617765.1 Flavobacteriia bacterium
AATTCACTTTGAGATTCTTTTAAACAATAAATAGCATAGTTAAAAGTATAAGTACTGTAGTCAACAAAACTTTCTGATTTAAAAATTTTCATGAAAATAAATATCCATAAATAACCAGGATTTCATTTGACTACCAAAAAGGCAGTCTTAAAATGAAATCCTGACTAAAACTATTAATAAAGAATTAATCCTCATCTTTTACCAGCAACTCTTTTTGTATGTTTTGAGGCACAGGTTCAAAAGAAGCAAAACTAGTCTTAAATGTAGCTCTACCTTGAGTTTGTGAGCGCAAACTGGTTGAATACTTATACATATCTGCTAAAGGCACTTTTGCTTTGATGATTTGGTGATTTCCATCACTATCCATTCCGATAATTATTGCTCTACGTGATTGTAAATCCGTCATTACATTACCCATCAATTCTTCCGGAACTCTTACTTCTAAATCGTGAACTGGTTCTAATAATTTAGGTTTTGCATTTAAAAAAGCTTCTTTAAAAGCATGTGCTCCAGCTATTTTAAATGAAATATCATTAGAATCAACCGAGTGCATCTTACCATCGTAGATCATAACTCTTATATCTCTTGCGTATGATTTTGTAAGAGGACCCTCTTCCATTACTTCTAAAATTCCTTTTAAGATTGCTGGAAGGTAACGTGTGTCAATTACACCACCTGTAATACAATTATAAAAAACGAGTTTACCACCCCAATTAAGAGCTACTTCTTCTTTTCCTCTTATATTAAAACCTTCTGGCTCAGCAATTCCTTCATACCATGGTTCAATTTTTAAATGTACTTCTCCAAACTGACCTGCTCCACCTGATTGCTTTTTATGCTTATAAGATGAGGTTGCTGGGCGTTGAATAGTTTCACGATAAGCAATTTTAGGTTGTGAAAACTCAGCTTCAATTCCGTATATATTATTTAATGTCCAGTCAATCGTAGCCAAATGCAATTCGCCTTGACATGATAAGATTAGTTGTTTTAATTCAGATGAATACTCGGTTAATATAGTTGGATCCTGACTTTTTAACTTTTTAAGGAATTCACCTAATTTTTCTTCATCTTTTTTATTTTTTGCATTCATCACCTTTCTAATTCTAGGTTCTGGAAATACAATTGGCCTAATTGTAACCTTTTTCTTAGGTGTGTGCAAAGTATCATTGGTTTCGGTACTTTTTAATTTTAAAGTGGCACCGATATCACCTGCGGATAATTTTTCAACAGATTCTCGTTTTTTACCATCCATGATAAAAAGTTGATTTAAACTTTCAGTCTCACCTGTACGAGAATTTTCAAATTTGTCATTTACTTTAACTTCTCCTGATTTTACTTTAAAAAATGTAACCTGCCCTAAATTTGGTTCGTGAAATGTCTTGAAAATAAATAAAGCTGTAGGTTCGGTTGATTTACAAATAACATCTTTGCCTTCAACACTTTGTTCAGGTTTTAGATCGGCAGCAGCCGGAGCAACATTATCAATAAATCCCATCAGTCTTCCTGTACCCATATTATTTATTGCTGAAACACAAAAAACAGGAAATAACTCATGATTGAGCATGCCTTTTTGAATACCCAAACGCATTTCATCTTCATTAAGAGTTCCTTTATCAAAATATAATTCCATCAATTCTTCATCATTTTCAGCTGCTTTCTCTACCAATTCATTGTGTAAATAGTCAGCAACCTCCTTTTGATCTTCAGGTATATCATGTTTCTCTGGTTTTCCTCCTTCTTCACCAAATTTATACATCTTCATTTTTAAAACATCGATAATACATTGTGCCCCATCAACTTTTAAAGGATATTGAATTTTAACTGCATTATTTCCTACTAGATCTACAATGCTTTTAAAACTTTGATCAAAATTTGCTTGGACATGGTCAATTTGATTTACAACAAAAAGTGTGGGTTTACTAAATCTATTGATATATGACCAGATTATTTCAGTACCTACTTCTACTCCACTTTGTGCATTGATCACATTAACAACTGAGTCGGCAACTCGCATAGTCGAAGCAATTTCACCAATAAAATCATCTAAGCCCGGTGTATCAATTATATTGATCTTATAATTTCGCCATTCTGTATGAAGTGGTGTTGCATAAATTGATGTTTCTCTTTCCTGCTCAATTTCGTGATAATCTGAAATTGTATTCTTATCTTCTATCGTTCCTCTACGGTTTATAATACCCGCTTCAAATAACATGGTTTCGGCAAGAGTGGTCTTACCGCTGTTATGGGCGCCAACTAAAGCAATGTTTTTAATCTGTTTTTCGTTGTATATTTTCATCTGTTTAAAATTTTGTAATTATTAATAAATAAATTAAAAATTTGAGAACTGATGTAAGCACCCTGTTCTCTCATAAAAAAATTAATCAATCCCTTTTGTAAAAGAATTGATTAAATTTATTCATGTTCATTTTATGGTAAATAAGTTCAATATTTCTTTTGCATAAAGTTATAAAAATTATTATAACTAATATTATGATTTATGTTAGCGTTTAGAGAAAAATATAAAAAATTATCTATCAATTATTTATCATTTGATTTTAAAGAAGTTACGTTTAAATTTTCTGCTACATTGGTAATTTATTTTTCAAATCTTCAATTATATTAAATACTGCCGGACAAACATCAGCATTTTTAAGAGTAAGATTGGTTATCTGAATAAATTTTTTTCGATTTGTATGCGGATATTCACTGCAAGCTTTTGGTCTTACATCGTAAATAAAACAAGTATTATTTGTATCTAGAAAAGCACAAGGAACACTTTGTAAAACCATAAAATCGTCTTCGTCACGATATAAATACTTTTTAATGAACTGATACTCTTTTAAACGTAAATACTTTGAAATTCTGGCGATGTCTTTTTCAGTAAAAATCGGACTTGTTGTTTTACAACAATTAGCACAAGTTAAACAATCCATTTTTTCAAACTCAGTTTCATGTAAATTCTGCATTATTAAATCTAGCCGTTTTGGTTTCTTCTTTTTAAGAATTGAAAAATATTTTTTATTTTCTACATGCTTTTCTTTGGCTAATTTTGGCAGTTGTTCTAAATTAATTCTCATTTATTTTATATTAAAGAACCAAAAATAGATAATATCATTCATTTTTATGTTAAAATGGTTATTTTTGCGCCTTAAATTTTTTATTACAAATGAATATTCAAAATACTTTAGAAAATACTGTAATAGATGGAATGAAAATTTTGTTTGAAGTGGACATTCCTGTTATAGAATTTCAAGAAACAAGAAAAGAGTTTGAAGGAGATCTAACTATTGTTGTTTTTCCCTTTTTAAAATTTATAAAAGGCAACCCTTTTGAAATCGCTTCAAAACTAGGTGATTTCTTAAAAGAAAATTCTAATGAAATATCTGATTTCAATGTTGTAAAAGGATTTCTAAACCTAACTATTTCTGACGAATATTATTTACATTCTTTTGACAGAATCAATAATACTAAGAATTACGGAATTAAGAAAATTGATAAAAATGAAAAATCTGTGATGGTTGAATATTCATCACCAAATACTAACAAACCACTTCATTTAGGACATATTAGAAATAATTTGCTGGGATATTCTGTTGCTGAAATAATTGCTGCTACAGGTAAAAAAGTGTATAAAACTCAAATAATTAACGATCGTGGTATTCATATTTGTAAAAGTATGCTTGCTTGGCAACGCTTTGGAAATGGTGAAACTCCTGAGAGTACCGGATTAAAAGGTGATAAATTAGCGGGTAATTATTATGTGAAATTTGATGAAGAATACAAAAAAGAAATTGCATCATTAATTGCAAAGGGTACATCAGAAGAAGAAGCAAAAAAAAATGCGCCAATTTTGGTTGAAGCTCAAAATATGCTACGCAAATGGGAAGCAGGTGATGAAAATACTGTCAGTTTATGGAAAAAAATGAATCAATGGGTTTATAAAGGTTTTGACAAAACCTATGAAGAGTTGGGTGTGAATTTTGACATAAATTATTATGAAAGTAATACTTACATACTTGGAAAAAATATTGTTGCTGAAGGTTTAAAAAATGGTGTTTTTTATAAAAAAGAAGACGGTTCGGTTTGGATAGATCTTACTGAAGAAGGACTGGATGAAAAAATTGTTCTCAGAGCAGATGGTACTGCCGTTTATATGACTCAGGATATAGGTACTGCTATACAGCGTTTTAAAGAATTTCCTGATCTTGATAGCTTGGTTTACACCGTTGGCAACGAACAGGATTACCATTTTAAAGTACTCATTTTAATTCTAAAAAAATTAGGTTATACATGGGCACAACATCTTTATCATTTATCATATGGCATGGTTGATCTACCTTCAGGTAAAATGAAATCACGTGAAGGTACTGTTGTAGATGCTGATGAATTGATCATAGAAATGACTGATACTGCTAGGAGTATTTCACAAGAATTAGGTAAATTAGAAAGTTATACCGATAAAGAAAAAGAAAAACTGTATAAAACAATTGGCTTAGGCGCTTTAAAATATTATATTTTAAAAGTTGATCCTAAAAAACGAATTTTATTTGATCCCAAAGAATCTATTGATTTTAACGGTAATACAGGTCCGTTTATTCAATATACTTACGCAAGAATTCAATCGATATTAAGAAAAGCTGATTTTGATTATTCCAAAAAAATAATAAATATGCCCTTACATCAAAAGGAGAAAACCCTTATCAAATTATTGGAATATTTTAAAGAAACTATTTATAATTCTGCTCTTAATTTAAGTCCGGCACTTTTAGCTAATTACACTTATGACCTGGTAAAAGAATACAATTCATTATACCAGAGTTTGCCAATATTAGGGAATGAAAATTTAGAGAAAAAAATATTGAGAACTCAAATTTCAAATCAAGTAGGTAAAACTATTAAAAAATCATTTAAATTATTGGGAATTGATGTTCCTGAAAGAATGTAATTTTATTGTCTTAATATATTTCTTAATATATTTTTTATAATTATTGAATTAATTATATTAACTTCGTACTTCAATATGTATTAAAATACACTAAAGAATATGGTGTATTTTTTATTTTTATGTTATGGAATTGAAAAAAATTATTTTATCGTCAATACTTTTTTTATTCTTTTATATATCACATGCTCAATTAATTATGATTGACAGCGAAACTGGTGAATATAAATATGAAGAAGTTATTAAGGTTGAAGGTGCCACAAAACAACAATTGATAGAAAGAGCTGAAGATTGGACCAATTTGTACTATAAAGAGGAGTCCAGAATTACTGTTGATACTACCAATTCTTTAAAAAAACTAGGTCTTCATAATTTTTCATGGAAGTTTATGGATACCAAGAATATTTCCCTCAAATTAATCTACGATATTGAAATTAAAACAAAAGATAACCGCTATAAATATATCTTTTCAAACTTGCGTATTGGCAGAATTGTGTTAAACGAAGTTGATGCTGTTGAATTAAAGAATTATATCGACAGGTTTCCTACAAAATACCAAATAAATATTGAAGAACCTATAGATACTGAACTGACAAAAGCAGCATTATCTCTAGAAAATTATATGAAAACCCAACAATTTGAAAAGGTTGATGATGATTGGTAAATTACAATAGATCCAATACTTTTTCTAATGCCATACCTCTTGATGCCTTTATCAGAATTGTACTTTCTCTAATTTTATTTAAATCAAAACCATTTTTAAACTGATCAAAATCTTTATATCGCTTAATTGAAGGATCGCTTACTGTTGTATTAGAAAAAGTTTCTCCAATTAATACCGCATCAATACTATTAGATTGTACAAGGTTAACAATATTTTGATGCTCTTTTAATGAATCTTCACCAATTTCAAACATATCACCTAAAATTGCAATTTTCCTGGTATCCGTTAATTGTGCTAAATTTTCAATTGCAACTTCCATACTATTCGGATTGGCATTATAAGCATCCAAAATTACTTTATTTGATCCTTTTTGAATAATTTGAGATCTATTATTAGTGGGAATATAATTTTCAATTGCCTCTTTAATACTTAGAATTGGCACTTTAAAAAACCTTCCTACAGCCACTGCTGTAGCTATATTCAAATAATTGTATTTACCAATCAACTGGCTTTTAATTATTGTTTGGTCAAACTGCAATGAAACATATGGGTTTGCCATTAAAAAAGTTATAGGATAGTTAGAGTCTTTGCTACAAAAAGTGATTTTATTCAATCCTTTAGCGTTTTCAACTTGAAGAGGATCATCTGTATTCACAAAAACTTTTTGATCGTGATCTTTTATATGACGGTACAATTCAGTTTTAGCTTTTATCACTCCCTCAAAACTTCCAAAACCCTCTAAATGTACTTTCCCAAAATTCGTAATATAGCCATAATTAGGGAGTGCAATATTGCAAAGAGCCTCAATTTCTAAAGGATGATTGGCACCCATCTCAACAACACCAATTTCTGTATCAGGAGTCATGGATAACAGTGTGAGTGGCACACCAATATGATTGTTCAAATTTCCTTTAGTTGCAACACATCTAAACTGCTGGCTTAAAACGGCATTGATTAGTTCTTTGGTTGTTGTTTTACCATTACTTCCTGTTAAAGCTATAATTGGAATCCCTAATTGTTTTCTATGATATATCGCCAGATTTTGCAAAGTAGATAAAACATTCTCAACCAAGAAAACCTTATCACTTATTTTGTATTTAGCTTCTTCAATTACAGCAAATTTTGCTCCTTTTCGCAATGCTTCTTCAGCAAAGATATTACCATTAAAATTATCCCCTTTAAGGGCAAAATACATACTGCCTGTAAGATCTTTTCTTGTATCTGTTTCAACTTTATCACATTGAATAAAATAATTATATAGTTCTTTCATTTCCATAGGTAAATATAAAAAAAACTCAATATCAAAAATGATATTGAGTTTTTTATTTATAGTTATTTTTAAAACTATTTAGCTTTTCTTCCTTCTTTTCTTCTTCTTGAATAAGACATTTGTCCTAATTTATCAGTAGCACATCTAAATCCAATATAATTTGTAGCCATATACTCTGGTAAATATCTACGTTGTGCAGGATCTAGCCAAAAAGCTCTATCTTTCCATGATCCACCTTTATACACACGAGTTTGATCACTTATCAAAGTTGTTCTTTTCTTGGTATCATACTGTTGAATGATCAATCCGCTTTCACCAATTTGACGTGGTATTTCGGGTGAGTTATACATTCTTGGTGTGGCATCCCGATCATCTTCATCTTTAAAATACTGGTTTGTTGAAGCTAGATCGCCATCTCTACTATCAATATTATAAGCTTTCTCATAATTTCTTCTCATAAACGCATCACGTTTGGTAACAGGTACATATTTAATACTACCCGGTAGATCTTTAGGGATTAGTTTACCATTATCTAAGGTGTCAAATTCTACAGTGTTATAATCTACTACTACTACATTACCGTATTCATCAATTTTCTTTTTGGTAAAAACATTTCCTCTAAAATAACTAAAGTCATTTGCATCATTGTCAATAATCGGACGATAAACATCGGCTACCCATTCAGCAACATTACCAGACATATCGTATAAACCAAAAGCGTTAGGTTTGTAAGATTTAATTCTCATAGTAATATCAGCACCATCATTACTCCAACCTGCTAAACCACTATAATCACCTTTACCTTGTTTAAAATTTGCCAATTGATCACCTTGATAACGTCTTGATTGTTCACGTGTTGAGTTACCACTCCAGCTATATTTTTTACGACCTCTAATTGAATTGTACTCTCTGTTTTCAACTTCAGCTTTGGCGGCATATTCCCACTCAGATTCTGTAGGTAATCTAAAACGTTGTTGCATTATACCATCAGATATTTTTACATGACGTCCGGTAAATGAACCTTTTTCAGAACCCTTAGATTTTTTTGAAAAATCTTTAATACCTTTATGATAAATGGTTGAATCACCATTAAATAATAAGTTTGGATTTGCTAAATAAGTTTCGGTATCAAAACGATTTGCACCTTCAACTTTTAATGAATCATGATCAAATAATGTATGTAAAACACCTTTGTCAATCAATATTTTTTCATTTACACGATCTGTTCTCCATCTACAATATTCAGTAGCCTGACCCCATGAAACTCCAACAACCGGATAATCGGCATAAGCAGGATGACGTAAATAGTTTTCAGTTAACAGCTCATTAAAACCTAATGTATTTCTCCATACTAAAGTATCAGGTAAAGCTGCCTGGTAAATTTTACGGTAAGTATCATCCGAAGGTGGAAATACTTTTTCTAAATATTGTAAATATAAAACATACTCACGATTTGTAACTTCAGCCTGGTCCATATAAAATGACCGTACTTGTTGTTTAACAGGAGTTGTGTTCCAATCAAACATAACATCATCTTGTACACTACCCATAGTAAATGTACCACCCTCAATTAAAACCATACCAGGAGGTGGCGGGTTTTCTTTAAAATTTGAATTGGTCTCAAAACCTCCGTATTTAGGATTGTTATACTCCCAACCGGTAAGTGTTGAAACATTCTTACTACTCTTGTTACAACTAGCCATAAGTATAGTTGCTAAAACTAAAAGTACTACTTTGCTATTGCTAAACTTTCTCATAATTTTTATTTGATTATAATTTGAGCTAAAAATACCTTTGATAATTTCAGTAAAGGTCAATTTTTGTTGTTATTTTTGGCTCTCGGTTCATGTATAACGATTGTTTTTTTTCTTTATTATATGTAATGTTGTAAAATATATAATATTTGTACTATTAAAACCTATTTTAATTATTTTGAGATTATTCACGTACATTTTCTTTTCATTATTTCTCAATTTTGGTTTTTCACAAAAAACTGAAACTAAAGATTTTAATCTAATCTGGAATGATCACAGTACCTTAATATTTAATTCCAAACACCAAATTACTGTTCCATTAATTGAAAATAACTTCGTTGACAGTGATAATCTTCCGGTTTTCAGTACTTCATTTAACGTTCAAAAAAATGCAATATTACATAATTACAATATAATAAATGTTAAATACCAAAATATTCCATCCAATTCAGCTATTAATATACACAAAAATAAAATTCCAACTCAATTAAAAAGCAATTTTAACATTGGTATTAGCAGGAATAAAGCTAAAGCTATTTTAAAAATTACCCCATTAATATATGATGGTAGCCAGATTAAAAAAATTGTTTCTTTTACTTTAGAATACCAACTTACAAACCAACAAAACAACCTTAACAAAAATAGTGCCCCACCTCCTGTTTATACTGAAAATTCTGTTTTATCCTCCGGCACTTGGTTTAAATTTGCTGTAGATACAACGGGGGTATTTAAAATCGATAAACCATTTTTAGAAAAATTAGGTATTAATACAAATAATCTCAATCCAAAAAATATACGGATTTATGGTAATGGAGGCGGAATGTTACCTCAATTGAACAGTGAATTCAGACATGATGATCTACAAGAAAATGCAATATATATTAATGGTGAAGAAGATGGTAGT
>JAUWUU010000036.1 GCA_030617765.1 Flavobacteriia bacterium
GATGCAGATTGTTTTAAAATTTCTTTTTCAACACAACCACCGCTTACTTCGCCAAACATCAATCCGTTTTCTGTAATCAACATTCTTACTCCTGGCCTTCTGTAGGATGAACCCTCTAAGGCAACTACTGATGCCAATACCGATTTCAATCCAAGACTTTTAGCTTTTTTAAATTCTTGAATGAGTTTTTTAAACTCGTGTATCATTTTATTTATTTAAATGCTGAACTAATAAATATTCTAGCCAAAAATTTCTTTATTTTCAATAAAAGGTTGTTTTGTTAATCTAATTCCGGTTGCTGCCTTTATTGCATTGGCCAAAGCCGGGCCTGCAGGAGGCAAAGTTGGTTCTCCTAAACCTGTTGGCGCTATATCATTTTCAATAAAATATGATTCAACTATTGGCGTTTCTTTCATTCTTATCAATCGATAAGTATCAAAATTGACTGACTGTGGTACACCATTGGTAAAATTGAAATCTCCATACATAGCATGACCTATACCATCTATTACGCCACCTTCTACTTGATTCATGGCTCCTAAAGGATTTACAACAATACCACAATCAATAGCACATGTAACTTTTTTTACAACTGGTATACCATTTTCCATTTCAACATCTGCAACTTCAGCTACATGAGAATTGTGACAATAATAAACTGAAAAACCTTGATAAACACCTTCTTTTGTTTTACCCCAATTAGATCTTTTTACAACTTCATTGATCACAGATTCCATTCGTTCAGCGGAATACTGAATTCTAACATCTGTTGTGCCTTTTACTTTTTGAAGGAGATCTAACCTAAGCTGAATTTTATCTACTCCCATTGTTTCTGCCAATTCATCAAAAAAACTTTGTTCTGCAAAAGCGAGAAAATTAGTATATGGCGCTCTCCATGCACCAGTTGTAATATTACTCTTGTAATTAGCAACATCTACCTGATAATTATCTATTGCTCCGGCTGGAAAAAAATTAGGAATAAGTCCGTACATATTACCATTGATAGCGGCTTCTTTTAAATGGTATCCCACTACTTTTTGATCCTTGATGGCTGCGCTAATTCTGTACTTAATTGCCGGTCTGTAAATTCCATCTGCCATATCATCTTCTCTTGAAAAAATTACCAATACCGGTTTTTTGGCAATATTTGAAATTTCAGCTGCTTCTAAAGCGAAATCGCCATATAACCTTCTGCCAAATCCTCCTCCCATTCTTGTCATTTCCAGAGAAATGTCTTTAAAATCTCTATTCAATTTTTTTGCAATTCTTTCTGCAGTCCCTTTTGGGGTTTGGATTGGACCTGCCAATTCAACTTTTTCATCAGTAACATGAGCGAAAAAATTCATAGGCTCCAAGCAATTGTGCGGTAAAAAAGGCGATTCATAGGTGCGCTCTAACACCTGATCAGCATTGGCAAAAGCCTTTTTTATATTTCCATCTGATCGTAATGTTTTAAACTTTTTACCATTTAACAGATCTAAAAGTATTTTATCGTGGTCTTCTGAACTTTCTAACTTAGTATCTTCTTCCCAAATAGCATTCAAGGCTTTTTTAGCTCTCATTGCCTCCCAAGTACTATTTGCCAATACAGCTAATTTATTACCAAATTTGATAATATCAACTACACCCTCTTTTGACCTTGCAACCGCATCATCAAAATCTTTTAGTTTTTGACCAAAAGCCGGTGGTCTAAGTACTGATGCATAAAGCATTCCTTCTCTTTTATAATCTAAACCAAATAATGGCTTACCAGTAATGATCTCATCAATATCTACATTTTGAATATCCTGACCAATTATTTTATAATCTTTAGGTTCTTTTAAATGAACATCTTTGGGTACATCCATCGCTGCAGCTTCTACAGCTACTTCTCCATACCCTAACTTATCACCTTTGCTATTGGATATCACACCTTCTTCAACAGTGCATTCAGCAGCATCAATACCCCATTTAGCAGCAGCTGCATTGATTAACATTTGCCGGGCAGTTGCTCCGGTTTGACGCAAAGGATCCCAACCATGCCTAATCGACTGACTACCACCGGCAACCTGTCTTTCAAATATATCAGTATCTAAACCGCCTTGAACAACATGAACATTTTTCCAGGCTACATCCAATTCTTCAGCAATGATCATAGGCATTGAGGTTTTAACACCTTGTCCAATTTCAGGATTTGGTGCAAAAATTGTTACCATACCATTATCTGCTATTTTAATAAATCCATTGAAATCTTTAAAATTTAATGTTGAAACATCAATTTCTTTTGGTAATTCAACTTCCGGTTTACAAGCTGAAAAAAAATTAAATCCAATGATCATCCCTCCTCCGGTTAGTGCAGAAACCTTTAAAAAAGATCTTCTGTCAATTGTATTCTTCTTTGCAGTCATTTTTTAAATATTAGGATTTAACTTAATTTTTTTGCAGCTTTTTCTACAGCTATTTCTATACGATTATAGGAAGCACACCTGCAAATATTTTCATGCATTGCCTCTCTTATTTCCTCCCGACTAGGGTTTGGATTTTTTATCAGAAATGCTGATGCAGTCATGATCTGACCTGCCTGGCAATAGCCACATTGGGGTACATCAATTTCTTTCCAAGCTTCTTGTACCGGATGGCTACCATCCTCTGACAAACCTTCAATAGTTGTAATTGATTTTCCCTCAGCTAATGAGACTGTTAACAAACAACTTTTAGTAGGTGTTCCATCCAAATGTATGGTACAGGCACCACATTGACCAATACCACATCCAAACTTGGTTCCAAGAAGATTTAAATGATCACGCAATACCCACAATAAAGGCGTATCAGGACTTACTTCTACAGTATAAGGAGTATTATTAACCGTTAGATTATATTTTGCCATATTAGTAAAGTTTTAAAAATTATTCAATAGATAAATAAAATTATTTCCTGCAATATAATCAAAAAAAAACCTCGAAACAAGTTCGAGGTTCTAATAAAAAAATACTATTACTTAATTGGCTTGTGCCTTAGCATCTTGAATCATTTTATCATTGGCAGCGATACCAATTTCAACTCTTCTGTTCTTTGCTTGATTTTCTTTCGTGTCATTAGGAAATCTAGGGCTGGCTTCACCATATCCTTCTACACTTTCAAAACGGCTGTTACCTACTCCTTGAGATTTTAAATAACTCTCAACAGAATTCGCTCTTTTTTTAGAAAGAGTTAAGTTGTATGCGTCATCCCCGGTAGAGTCTGTATATCCTTCAATCATAAGATCAGTATCAGGAAATTCAGTAAATACTTCAGCAATAGCGCTTAAATTACTTTTTGCATCTGCTGTTAAGTCTGCACTATTTATGGCAAAATTAACACCACTTTTATCATCAAAAACTACTTGAATACCTTCACCAACTCTTTTTACTTCAGCACCTGGTACAGCCTCTTCAATCATATCAGCTTGTTTATCCATGTGGTTTCCTATTAATCCACCTGCAGCTCCACCAACGGCAGCACCAATTAATGCTCCGCCTATGCCTCCTCCAATTAATCCTCCAACTAATGCACCTGCACCTACACCAATACCTGCTCCTTTTTGTGTTTTATTTGCATTTTGAATTGCCGTACAGCTTACTGTAAATGAAAGCAATACTGCCAATGCTAATGAAATACTTGTTACTTTTTTCATATTTATATCTTTAACTTTATTAAAATGGTTAGTTATTTATTATAAGGCAAAATCCTCTGATACTTTTGTAAAAGTCATTATAACATCAAAAGGATTTCCTTCATAAGTTGTAGCAACTCTCATTGTCATATTATTCGCATCCAATTGATCAATATTTGAACGATATCCTCTATTTGCTGCATCTATTGGCTTATTTTTTTCGTCAACAAATTTAAATTGAAATTGATAGGTTCCGTCTCCTGGTTCATAAAAACTCCAGTGAATTCTATTTGTACTTGCCTCACAATGAGCTGAGCTATTAACAGTAAATTTTCCAGATCCGTTATTAGGTATAAATACCCATTCACTTCCGTTAAAACAAGCTGAATCTGCAATATCAAACAGGTTTGCTTTGTAAAGTCCTTTATCACCAACAAATTTAATATTGGTTACTTCCCAGGTTCCTTTTAGTAATTTTTTACTTGATTTTGGACTTGCTGTTCCGGTTTCTGATTTAGTCCCTGAACAAGAAAATATCAAAAATGCTAATGCAACGTAGATAATTTTTTTCATATTTATTAGGTTTAAGTTAAATTAAAAAGCAAAAATATTAAAAATTTAATTCTTTTATAATTAATAGATTAAACTTTATTAACAATTTAAAAGATAATCTAATCAATTAATAGTTTTCTGGAGATTTCCCTACCATAACCATTTACAATTACGGTATCCTTAATAAATTCAACGGTTGCAAATGCTGTGCTGTCTTTGGTATCTACCATTCCTTTAAATGTTAAATAGTGGATTCCTTTTTCCTTTATATAAGCACCATCATGATTATGACCATTAAAGTATATTTTAACACAAGAGTATTTATTTATTAATGCTGACACTTGTTCTCTATTCCAAATATTGTGTACACTTATTGGATATAAAGGAAAATGACAATAAAACGCAACGTTTTCATCGTTTTTGGTTGCAGAATCAAGTTCAGATTCAATCCACTTTAATTGAGTATTACTTATAGCTCCATTCCAATTTTGCACAAAAGGTAAACTGTCTTTTTTTAGTAAATTAAATAAAGAATCTGTTTGTTGTTGTTTTATTGTATTCAAAGCTCCATAAGTGCTTAGATCATTACCGTCTAATACAATAAATCGCCAATTATTTTCTATAAAACTGTAATAACGTTGTTTTAAATCAAGTTTCTCAAATATTTTATCTTTTAAAGAATCTGCAACTTCAAAATCATGATTACCTAAAATATGGTATTTTTTAGAGTTCAGTTTATTCCAAATAGGGATTAAAGAATCAAAACTATTAAAATCTCTATCAATAAAATCCCCTAAATGGATTGTATACAAAAGATCTTCCTTGTTTAAGGTCTGTACAGCATAATCTAATCTATCTTGTGATTTTTTATAATAACGATTCCATTTAATATCGCAATCACAATATTGACAATCAGAAATTATTCCAATTTTAAAATTTGATTTTTTAGGAATGTCTTTCTTTTCTGATTGACACGCTTGTAAAAATAAAATTATGACCGTTAAGTAAATAAAGTTTTTCATCTTAATTGAAAATTTTACATTATATTTTTAAAT
This sequence comes from Flavobacteriia bacterium, assembly GCA_030617765.1. Lineage (GTDB taxonomy): Bacteria > Bacteroidota > Bacteroidia > Flavobacteriales > Flavobacteriaceae > Namhaeicola. The sequence goes on from JAUWUU010000036.1 coordinate 5,239, forward strand.
ATTGATTGTAATAAATCATTTTCTGATATTTCATCAATAACTCGGTAAGTTTATTCCACAAAAAATCCCTATTCAGAATTCAAAATAGGGATGTTTAAATTTTTATTTTCTAAAATGTAATTTCTTTAAAAATCTTATGCATCAAACGCTTTTTATCATTGATCACTTCTTCTAATGAGATAGAGGTTTCTGTGCGTTTTATACCGGGAATTCTGTCTAAACTAAAGATAATATCTTTTGCATGTCGTGTATCTTTTGCTCTTATCTTGCAAAAAACCGAGAATTTTCCGGTTGTTAAATGTGCAACTGTAACTTCGGGAATAAGTGTTATTTTATCAACAACTTCCATTGTTTCTGATGAATTTTCTAAAAATACACCAACATAAGCAATAAAAGTATATCCCATCTTATTGTAATCAACACTTAAAGTGGAACCTTTAATTACACCTTCATCTTCCATTTTTTTTACCCTAACGTGAATTGTACCCGCTGAAACTAATAAATTTTTGGCTATATCAGTAAAAGGTGTTCGAGCATTTTCAATTAAAGCTTCAAGTATTTGATGATCAAGCTCATCTAATTTATATTTTGACATAGTTAGTTTGTTTAATTATTTACAAATATGATAAAATTATATGAATTAATCACTGTATTTCATAAATATATCTATAAAACTATGTGTTTTTTTTAATATAATTAATAATTTCATTCTTATTCATAAAGATTAAATTATTTTCATCAATAATGGTATTTGCATTATAATTTGATAGATCTTGTATTTTCTCTATATGAGGTTCAAAAGTTAGTACATTATTATTTAAAGTTTCCTTGTATAAAATACCGATGTCTGTCTTTTTTGATTGATAAGAAACATTTTTAATAATGATATCTAGATAGTATTTTTGATTGTTAGGGATTTCAAAATAAGATTTATACAAGATTGAATTTAAACCATTTGCAATACTATACAGTCCTTGAAGAATAGCGAAAAAAGTAAATTTTCGACTCTTTTCTCTATCATAATCATTTTTAAAATGACCAGATTCAATCAGAACTGTATTATATCCAGCCTTTTGAAAATTATCACCCGTAGCCGTCGGATAAAATTCATCAGTGTATCTGCCAATATTATGTGGTATAAATTTTTCTAACAAATTTTGCATTGCAACAATAACGCGCATTGTTTCTTTTCTCCCTTCTGTTAAAACTCTTGTTTCATCTTCAGAAGGTGCTAAAAAGGAGATTGTTGCTGTATCATTATCTTTTCCCACACTATAAATGGTTCTTTGATCATGTAAATTAAAACAATAATGTGGGTTAAATTCTTTTAAAACAGTATTTAGAATTTTACTTTCAGGTGCATTTAAAACAACAGCATCTCTATTCAGATCGATATTTTGGGCATTTTCCCTCGTATAAGCCAAAGCACCATCAGGATTTAACATCGGTATAAAGAGCAAAGTGCAATTTTTTAATATTTCTTGTTGAATCTCAATCAAATGTAGAGGATTCTCAAAATAATTAAATAGATCAAATATTGCTTTTGTCGCTGTTGATTCATTGCCGTGCATTTGAGACCATAAAAGAATTTTAATCTTTCCGTTTCCTATCTCAACAGAATTAATCGGTAGTTTTTGAAAAGAATTACCCAATTTCATTAATTTGAAATCAGATGTTAGATCATTCAATAAAAAAGAGATTTGATCATATATAATTCGTCTTCCTGATAATTTATTTTGGTAATTACTTTTAAACCAATTATCGATATCTAAAGCATTTAAATCATTCATGTTACAAATGTAAATAAACTTAAGTTTACTGATGTAAACTAAAATTGATATTTACAAATTTACATTTGTAAACAGAATTGTAATTGATTTTCTATCTCTACTCAGCTACAGATATTAAATTTAGTATATTTTTTATTTTTATTATATATATTCTTATATACTAGTATTATAAATTGTATTTATTAAACTTTAACATTAATATATATTAGTAATTATATTTTTAATATGCGATACATTTTTACTGTTTACATATTTTATGCTACATTTGTAAACAATAAAACAGTTCACAATGATAAACGGTCTAGATTTTGCTAAACGGCTTAAAGTTATAATGGAATATTACAATTTATCTGCTGCTGCTTTTGCAGAAAAAATAGGTGTACAACGCTCGAGTATTTCACATTTACTTTCTGGCAGGAATAAACCCAGTTTGGAATTTGTGATGAAAATTATTCGTGAATTTGACGAAGTAGAGTTATATTGGTTATTAAATGGAAAAGGTGATTTTCCAAAATCACAAACTACTCCTACCCTTTCTAATCATGAAGATTTAATTATTAAAAGTAAAAAAGTAGAAAAAGAGACTATAACTAGTTCTGTAAATACTGATAAAACAATTGAAAGAATTGTAATGTTTTATAAGGATGGTACTTTTAAAGAGTATATTAGATAAAAGAAATATCTTAGCCTACATTTATTTATGGATAATTTACCAATTAGGCTTCAAAAACAGTACTTCACTAATAATCTCCCAATGTTTCAGGATTTTGTGCTAAAGCCAAAGCTAATTGTTCATCACTAGGCGCTTTACCATGCCATGCATGCGTATGCATCATAAAATCAATACCATTTCCCATTTCTGTGTGTAATAAGATACAAACAGGCTTTCCATTACCGGTTAAAGATTTTGCTTTATTCAATCCGAAAATAATACTTTCAATATCATTACCCTTTTTAACATCAAGAACGATCCAGCCAAATGCTTCAAATTTAGCTTTTAAATTACCCAAAGGCATCACTTCATCAGTAGTACCATCAATTTGCTTTTTATTATAATCAATAGTAGAAATTAAATTATCAATTTTTTTACCGGCTGCATACATAGCTGCTTCCCAAACCTGACCCTCATCCAATTCACCATCACCGTGTAGACTGTAAATCAAATGTTTATCTCCATTTAACTTTTTAGCTTCAGCAGCGCCAATTGCAACCGACATGCCTTGTCCTAATGAACCGGCAGACATTCTAATTCCCGGCAAACCTTCATGTGTAGTTGGATGACCTTGCAAACGTGTATTTATTTTTCTAAATGTTGCCAATTCTTCTACCGGAAAAAATCCACTTCTAGATAAAACACTGTAAAACGCAGGTGAAATATGTCCGTTAGATATAAAGAATAGATCTTCATCTTTCCCATCCATAGAAAAATCAGTCGAATAATCCATAACTTCCTGATAAAGTACAGTTAAAAACTCATTACATCCTAGAGATCCACCTGGGTGACCAGATTTAACGGCATGCACCATTCTAACTATATCACGTCTTACTTGTGTAGAAAAATCTTTTAATTCTTGTGTAGTTGGCATTTTATCATTTTTTATTGAGCAACAAAAATAGTAAACTGATTTAGAATGAGAGATAATCTTTGATAAATTTTAATAAGCAATTATAATTGTTGATTAATTTGTTTTGTAATGTATATTTGCTGGAACTATTAACAAGTATAAAGTATCCTATATGAAAAAATCAACAAAAATATGGCTTGGTATTTTAACTTCTTTATCTATACTTTTTTTTATTATTTATTTAGTAGGTATTTTCATAATTTTTATAAATCACATTCCTGAATTAGAGAGTGGTACAGGTAAATTTCCATTAATTTTTTTTAAATCTATTATTGGAATATTTTCTTTTTTATTCTTGTCATTAATTCTCAAAATGGGTTTGATGATCTATTATGTTATTCACGCAAGTAACAATGCAAATAATGATAGCTCAAAAAAAATTATGTGGATCCTAATTTTAGTATTTGTAGGTTTCATTGGAAATATTGTTTATTACTTTTTAGAAATATTACCTTTAAAAGAAATAAATCTTGAACAAAAGCTATGAAAAAACCGCAATCTCAACGGAATATTATTGAAGAAAAAATTGTTCAGGAAATTCAAAATACAAAAGAATCAGTTATTGAATTAAGAGAATTAACTGCCCCTATCGCACCTGATTGTGCTATTGGAAGAGTTAGTAGAATGGATGCAATTAATAATAAAAGTATCAATGAAGATGCATTGCGCAAAGCCGAAAATAAATTAAAAGGCTTAGAAATTGCGCTTCAAAATATTGATGATGCTGATTTTGGCAAATGTGCACGTTGTAAAAATGAAATTCCTTTGGGAAGGATCTTGCTAATGCCTCATAGCAGATTTTGCGTACACTGTGCTAGTTAAGTTCAATAAATTTTTCAACTTTTAAAATCTCATATACTCTGTCCTCTATCAATTTTGCAGCATTTTTAATACTTTCTTCCGAAGAAATATCTTTCGTCTTAATAGGATATATACTGTGCAGCCCAAGATCATCAATTGTATAATCTTTTAACTGACATATACCACAAATGGCGATCACCGGAATTTTATATTTTTCTGCTTTATTTTTAACACCAACTATAAATTTGCCGTTTATAGTTTGATCATCAATTTTACCTTCACCGGTTATAATCAAGTCTATATGATTCTTAGCTAATATTTTATCAATATTATTTTTATCAAAAATAAAATCAATTCCGGGAATAATTTTAGCATTAAAAATAGTAGCCAAGCCAAAACCTGTCCCTCCTGCTGCACCAAAACCGGGCAGATCTTCTAAATTATGTAAAATATCTTTGGTCTTATCAAACAGATTTTTCATACCTAATTCTAATTTCGGCAGATCAACATTGCTTGCCCCTTTTTGTTTTGCATAGGTATAGGTCGCGCCATTATTACCTAATAACTTATTAGTCACATCATTAATTACATTAAATTCAATATTGTTAAAATTATTTTGAGGAATAATTATACTATGGATATCAATTAATGAATTTCCTTGAGGAAAAACTACTTTTTGATCACTATTTAGAAATTGAACTCCTAATGCATGTGCAATTCCTGTTCCTCCATCATTCGTAGCGCTACCCCCTATTCCAATAAAGACTTTTTTTGCCCCTTTATCAATTGCATGTTTAATCTGTAAACCTGTTCCAAAGGTTGAAGTAATTTTACAATCCCTCTCATCTGATGCTAATGAAGCTAAACCAGAACTTTGTGCCAATTCTATATATGCAACTTTATTCTGTTGATCAAATAAATACTTTGAAATAATTGGGTTGCCTACTGCATTAACAGTTTTGGTATTGATGGTTTGTAATGTAGGATACACCTGAAGAAGAGCATCTAAAAATCCATCTCCTCCATCTGAAGCCAATATTGAAAAAATATTATGATCAATATTGTGTTTTTGAATACCTATAGTTATTGCGGTGATTACCTCTTTTGCAGAAAGTGAATCTTTAAATTTATCAGGAACAACCAATATATTCATAATAGAATTTTACAAGAATTACATTACATCATCATATTTTCGCATTATTATTTAACCAAATAACTCTTCACTTTCAACGATCAAATATTCAATAAATTTTTCAGATTTAATGATCTCATTGCGCATTACTTTATCGTCTTCAATAAAAGGTATTTCTTTTCTATAAGTATCAATAAATGATTGTAAGAAAGGCGAAGTCTTTACAGGTGACCTAAAATGAAGACCCTGAGAAGCATTCATCAATTCTATTGCCAGAATTGTACAAACATTATCAATTATTCTTTTAGTTTTTGTCGCTGCATTAGCACCCATACTAACATGATCTTCTTGTCCGTTACTAGAAACAATTGAATCTGTGGAGGCCGGAGTTGCCAATTGTTTATTCTGACTGATAATACTTGCCGCAGTATATTGCGGTATCATAAACCCACTGTTAAGTCCTGGGTTTTTAACCAAAAAAGGCGGTAGATTACGTAAACCAGAAATAAGTTGATATGTTCTTCGTTCTGAAATACTACCCAGTTCTGCAACAGCAATACCTAAAAAATCTAATGCCAATGCTAAAGGTTGCCCATGAAAATTTCCACCTGAAATAATCTTATCGGCGTCTACAAAAATATTTGGATTGTCTGTAACTGAATTAATTTCGGTAAGCATGGTTTTTTCAACATATTTTAAAGCATCTTTACTAGCGCCGTGTACTTGTGGCATGCATCTAAATGAATATGGGTCTTGTACATGCTTTTTTTCTTGAGCGATCAACTCACTGTCAATTAAAAACTCTTTTATTCGCTTAGCTGTTTTTATTTGTCCATTATGGGGTCTGATAAAATGGATCATTTCGTCAAAAGGCGAAATATTCCCATCATAGGCTTCTAAAGAAAGCGTACCGATCAAATCAGCCAAATAATTTAATTTATATGATTTTAAGATCATGTGAATTCCATAGGCGCTCATAAATTGAGTTCCGTTCAATAATGCCAGACCTTCTTTTGATTTCAATTGAATTTTATCCCAGTCAAACTTTTTCAAGATCTCATCTCCACTATATTTTTTATCCTTATAGTAAACTTCTCCTTTACCAATTAAAGGTAAAGCTAAATGTGCTAAAGGAGCCAGATCTCCTGAAGCTCCCAAAGAACCCTGAGTATAAACCAAAGGATAGATATCATTGTTGTAAAAATCAATTAATCTATTTATTGTTTGCATTTGAACACCTGAATATCCATAACTTAGAGATTGTATTTTAAACAATAACATTAATTTTATTATTTCCTTTGGAACCTCTTCTCCGGTTCCACAAGCATGCGACATTACCAAATTTTCTTGTAGTTTGGTCAGATTTTCATTACTGATCTTTACGTCATACAAAGAACCAAAACCCGTATTGATACCATAGATAGGTACTTTGTTTTCTTTCATTTTTTCATCCAAATACAATCGGCATTTCTCAACTTTTTTTTGAGATTCTTGAGATAATTTTATTTTTTTATTTGTGATTATTATGTCTTGAATAACATATAAATCCAGTTGCTTGTTAGAAATTGCATGTATAGAATCCATTTATCTTATTTTTTGTGCAAATTACTTATTTTTTAAAGAAATTATTATGTTTCAAATGATTTTTTCAAATGTAAATAATTTGTTAAAAAACCCTCAGCATCAGTTAAAAACATAATAAATATTATATTTGACAACTATAACTAAAAAATCAAAACTTTATGAAAAAACTAGTCCTTGTACTATTTGTCATTACGCTCTTTTCCTGTTCAAAAGAGGAAAAAAAACCCGTTGATTTCGCCATTTTTAGTGGTAAAATTGAAAATTTAACCGGAGAAAAAATTTCAGTTTGGAGTTCAAATAGAAATTTTTCTGACGATATTGTGATTAATAATGATAGCACCTTTTTAGATACAATAAAAAATTTAGAACCAGGTCTATATACTTTTGAGTATGGAAAAGAAAGATCAAAAATTTATTTAAAACCAGGTTATAATTTAATTCTTTCTTTAGATCTAAAACAATTTGATGAATCTATAAAATATTCAGGAGAAGGTAGTTATGATAACAATTACTTAGCTCAAAAATTTTTAAAAGAAGAAGATCTCAATAAATTTTTGTCTTATAGAAATTTAGGATCATTAGATGAAGCCGATTTTGTACAAAAAATGGATTCTGTAAAAAACTTGCAACTCATTAATTTAGAAGAACATAAAGAACTTGATCCTTCTTTAAAAGCTTTGGAAGAAGGTGATATTTTATATGGATGGGCTAATAAAATGCATGATTATGAAGCCTATAAAAGATATATATCAAAAAATGATAAATTTAAAGTTTCAGAAAATTACCCTGATTTCTCTAAAAATTTGAATTTTGAAGATGAATCATTGGTAGATGTATCGAATTATAAAATGTATTTACAAAAATATTATAATCAAAAATTTTCTGAAGAGTTAAAAAATGAAGAAGTTGATAGACAAACAACTTATATAAATTTGATATCAAAAAACGTTAAGTCCCAAGAAATTAAAAATACCCTTCTTTACGCTGATGCAGTTTATGGAATTTCTTATACTGGTGAATTACAGAAATATTATGATTTATTTATGGCAAATTCAACTGATGAAGAAAATAAAAAGGACATTACAGAAAAATACAATAAACTCATCAAACTTAGCAAAGGTAACGTTTCTCCTAAATTTGTAGATTATGAAAATTATAAAGGAGGCACCACCTCACTTGATGATCTAAAAGGCAAATATGTTTATGTTGATGTTTGGGCAACCTGGTGCGGACCATGTAAGCGTGAGATTCCTTATTTAAAAGAGATCACAAAAAAATATGATGGAAAAAATATCACATTTGTAAGTATGAGCATTGATAAAAAAGAGGCTTATGATGCATGGCGTAAAATGGTTGGAGATGAAAAATTGGAAGGTGTTCAGCTATTTGCACCAAACGATTGGAAATCCGACTTCGTTACAGATTACGGTATCATGGGAATACCAAGGTTCATATTAATTGACCCTGAAGGAAACATAGTAAATGCCAATGCGCCAAGACCATCTTCAAAGGGTCTTATTAAATTATTAACTGATCTAAAAGTATAACTAAATCAGTTAAATAAAAATACTAAAACTGTTTAAACACCTTTATTTAAACGATATTTTATTGAAATTTTACTGCGATATTTGTTTAACAAACTTTTAGTAAGATTTTTATAGTAAAATCATATATTTGCCAAAATTAATTTTTAAAACTATTATGAAAAAAATATCAATATTATTTCTGGCGCTGATTACTTTATTTGCATGTAAAGAAGAAGCTCCAAAAGATTATGTAACACTACGTGGTAAAATTATCAATCCAACCACTAAAGTACTAACAATTTTAGGTAAAAACTTTAAAAAAGAAATCTCTGTAAATGATGATGGAACTTTTATAGACACTTTAAAAATTGTAGATGGTTTCCACGGTTTTAATGATGGCAAACAACAATCATTAATCTATTTAAAAAATGGTTATGAAATTAATTTAAAATTTGATAGTCAAGATTTCCCAAAATCAATAGAATTTGATGGAGACGGTTCAAGTACAAATAAATATTTAGTCAAAAAACTATTATTTATTCAGGAAGAAAACCTCAACAATTTTAAAGAATATTTTACTTTAGATAAACCTGAATTTGATGAAAAAATTACAGGCATATCTAAAAAAATGGATGAAATGTTAGCTGATGCTGATGATCTGGAACCTGAAGTATTTAAGCAAGAACAAGAAAATAATAAAAAAATGGTTGAATTTTTCACAACAAATTATGAAAAAGAATATCAGATGATGGCCGCTTTTAAGCCCGGAACTCCTTCACCAAAATTCAACTATCCTGATGTAAACGGAAAAAATATTTCTTTAGACGATCTAAAAGGCAAATATGTATATGTTGATGTATGGGCAACCTGGTGTGCTCCATGTAAACGTGAGATACCATATTTAAAAGAACTTGACAATGAATATAAAAATAAAGATATCACTTTTGTTAGCTTATCTATTGATAAAATGGAAGATAAAGATAAATGGCTAAAAATGGTGAAAGATGAAAACTTACAGGGTGTTCAAATTATGGCAGACAAGAATTGGAATTCTGATTTTGTAACAAGCTATGGTATAAGAGGTATTCCAAGATTTATTTTAATTGATAAAAATGGTAATATTCTAAATTCTGATGCACCTCGTCCTTCTGATCCAAGATTAAAAGAATTATTTGACAGTTTAGATATTTAATTATTTTTAAATATTTTAAACCTCCAAACTTATAATGTTTGGAGGTTTTTTACGTCAAGACACAAAGAACTTCAGTAACAAGCCCTAATTAACCTAATTTTCTAAATTTTTAAAAAATGAAAACAACAGTTGCTATTACTTCACAAAACAAAAAAACAGTGACAAAACACGCTGGAAAATGTTTAAATTTTTTAATTTACACTATTGAAGATGATAAGATTACCAATAAAAAGGTAATAGAATTACAAGCAGATGAAATATTAAAAAATACAATTCAAGAAGATCGTAAAATTGATTCAAATAATTGGCTTTTTGATGTTAATATTTTGCTTACTGGCAGTATGGGCAACAGCGCTAAAGAATATTTTGCAAGACAAAATGTTGCAGCTTTTATTATTAAAGAAAAAGATCCTGAGATAACGATTGAAAAATTAATAGATGGCACATTAGAGGCATTTATACCTACTGAACAGCAAGGTAACGGAAGGGGCAATTGCAACAATCATCATCACAACCATCATCACGAAGGGGGTTGTCATCACAATCATGGTGAAGGAGGTTGTCATAATCACCACCATTAAACAATAGTGAATTCTTATATTTCTAAGCTCAATCCATCGTAAGCTAAAAATACATTTTTAGGTAAAATTTTTGAAACTTCTTTATGAAAACCTAATTTATGACTAATATGTATTAAGTATGTTTTTTTAGGCTGAACTTCGGCAATAAGATCTAAAGCTTCTTTTAAATTAAAATGAGTTGGGTGCTTATCAATTCTAAGTGCATTTACTATCAAAATATCTAAATTTAGCAGTTTTCTTTTTTCTACTTCAGAAACCATCTTTGCATCTGTTATATAAGCAAAATCATTAATTCTGTAACCAAATATTTTTAATCCCCCATGATCTACTTCTATTGGTATAACCTTTAATAAGTCTATTTGAAAAGGTTTGTTTTCAATTTCATTTGTAATCAAACTGGGAGCACCAACATATCTGTTTATAGTTGAAAAAATATAATCAAATCTTTCTTTCAAGCTATCTATTACATCTTTTTTCGCAAAAATGGGTAAGCTTCCATAACGCTGTGTAAAGGGTCTTATATCATCTAAACCCGCTGTGTGATCAGCGTGAAAATGCGTAAAAAATAAACTGCTGATTCTTGTGATTTTTTGATTGAGCATTTGTTGACGAAAATCTGGACCACAATCAATTATATAAGTATTTTCATCATGTAATATTGCAATAGAAGATCGCAATCTTTTATCTTTAGGATCTTTAGACAAGCATACCTCATGTGTGCATCCTATTACAGGAATTCCTTGAGAAGTACCGGTACCTAAAAAGATAATCTTCATCTTGTTTAATTTTAAACAAATCTAATATTTATAATTGTTATGATAAAGGAAAAATTAAATTGAAATTATTTGTGAAATTATATATGTGATAAAGGTTACCATATACAAATGTTTATCAACTAACGTTAAATATAATATATTGATACAATGATAGTTAACTAAAACACTTATCCACATTTCATTAAGTATAATTATAATGTGATTTATATCATAAATTAAAGTAGATTATTAAAATATTTTTGTGCCAAATTTAAAATTTTGGTAAGTAATGAGTACAATTAAAAATATACCAACATTAAAACGAAAATCTACTCCCGGTAAATTTATCCACACATTTTTAGTACTATTTATTATTTGGCTAGCATTTACTACATCATTAGAACCGGCAGAATTAATAACAGGTACGGTAGTTAGTCTGATTCTCGCTTTTTTTACTGATAGAATTTTTTCTTGTTGTGGACTTAAAATCTTAAGACCAATTAAAATACTTTATTTTATTCAATACTTCTTTGTTTTTATGATTGCTTTGATAAAATCAAATTTTGATATTGCAAAAAGAGTAATTTCTCCTGATCTGCCTATCAATCCAGGTATCGTAAAATTTAAAACAAAACTAACCAACGGATTTGCAAGATTGGTATTGGCCAATAGCATTACCTTAACCCCCGGTACGCTGACAATTGATGTTATTAACAATAATTTTTATGTACACTGGATCGATGTAAAATCTGATGATCCTGAAAAGGTTTATAAAGAAATTGCTGAACCGTTTGAAAAGATATTATTAAAGATCTACGAAGATTAAAATCATTATTATGAATATTATATATATCATCGTTTTTTCATTGATGGCAATCGGATCAATATTAACTTTTATCCGATTCGTAAAAGGACCCAGATCAGCGGATAGAGCTGTAGCTTTAGATACTTTATCTATCATATTAACCTCTGCTATGGTTTTATTGGCACTAATTTTTGACAGATACATTTACATTGATGTTGCTTTGATATACGCAGTATTAGGTTTTGTTGGAATAATTGTAATAGCAAGATTTATAGAAAAAGCATTATGAAAGAAATTATGGAATATATTGGTATGGCACTTATACTTCTCGGAGGAATTTTCCTTTTTTTAGGTGCTTTAGGTATTTATAGAATGCCAGATATTTATACAAGATTACAGGCCGGAACTAAAGCATCAACTCTTGGGGCAATGAGTACAATTTTGGGGGTTGGTTTTATGCAACCTGATTGGTTGGTAAAAGTAATTATTATTGTGATTTTTATTGGTCTGGCCAATCCTTTAAGTTCTCACGCCTTAGCGAGATCTACCTATAGAATGGGTGTTGCTCCAAAATTAAAAAGTGG
>JAUWUU010000066.1 GCA_030617765.1 Flavobacteriia bacterium
TGAAATTAAAAGTCCATTAGATCAATTGATCAAAAAAATGGGCTATACTATTGGCTCTTCAAAAAAACTCAATTTTATCAATGCGCCAATGCCTGGAATAGTCATTGATATTAATGTAGAAGAAGGTGATGAAATTAAAGAAGGTGATACCTTATTGATCTTAGAAGCCATGAAAATGGAAAACGCCTTGACAAGCCCAAAAAACGCCATTGTTAAATCGATCTATGCTGTAAAAGGTGGAACAGTTGATAAAGGTAAATTGTTAATCGAATTAGAATAATTTCCAAAAAAGATCAAGATGAAAAAAATATTAGTTGCCAATCGGGGTGAAATTGCCATCCGTGTAATGAAAACTGCTAAAAAAATGGGTATTGCAACCGTTGCAGTTTATTCTGATATCGACAGAAATGCCCCTCATGTAAAATTTGCAGATGAGGCTATCAATATTGGTGGTAATCCTTCTAATCAATCCTATTTATTAAGCGATAAAATTATTGAAGTTGCTAAAAAATTAAATGTAGATGGCATACATCCAGGTTATGGATTCTTAAGTGAAAATGCTGATTTTGCTGAAAAAGTTGAAAAAAATAATCTCATTTTTATCGGTCCAAAATCAAAATCTATAAAAATGATGGGTGATAAATTAGCTGCAAAAGATGCCGTTAAGAACTATGATATCCCTATGGTTCCCGGAATTGACGAAGCGATAACTAATGTTGAAAAAGCCAAAAAAATTGCAACAGAAATTGGATTTCCGATTTTGATAAAAGCCGCTGCAGGTGGAGGTGGAAAAGGAATGAGAATTGTTGAGAATATTAAAGAATTACCATCGCAAATGGAAAGAGCCATAAGCGAGGCTACATCAGCATTTGGTGACGGTTCAGTTTTTATTGAGAAATATATTAGTTCACCTCGTCATATAGAAATTCAGGTTTTAGCAGATACTCATGGGAACGTGATTCATCTTTTTGAAAGAGAATGCAGTATTCAACGACGACATCAAAAAGTAGTGGAAGAAGCTCCATCTTCAGTTTTAACTTCAGAAATGAGACAAAAAATGGGTGAAGCTGCAATAAATGTTGCCAAATCATGTGATTATGTAGGTGCTGGAACAGTTGAGTTTCTAGTTGACAGCAAAATGAATTTTTATTTTTTAGAAATGAATACCCGTTTACAGGTTGAACATCCTGTAACGGAATTTATAACAGGAATTGACTTGGTTGAACAGCAAATTAAAGTTGCCCGTGGTGAAAAATTATCTATTCTTCAGGAAGATCTAAAGATTAATGGTCACGCTATTGAATTAAGAGTATATGCCGAAGATTCTTTAAATGATTTTTTACCAAATGTTGGAAAATTAGAAACTTATAAAATTCCAAAAGGTAAAAATATTAGATTAGATGATGGCTATGAAGAGGGTATGGAAATTCCAATTTATTACGACCCCATGATCTCTAAATTAGTTACTTATGGAAAAAATCGAATAGAAGCTATTCAATTGATGATCAATGCCATTGAACAATATATTATTAAAGGAGTAGAAACTACATTGCCTTTTGGAAAATTTGTTTGTGAACACAAAGCTTTTCAAACCGGAAAATTTGATACACATTTTGTAAAGAATTATTATTCGGCTGATAAGTTAAAATCCAAATTAAAAGAAGAAGCAAAAGTTGCTGCTTTAATAGGGTTAAAAATGTATTTAGAAGATAAAAAAATACTCAGAATACCAAATTAAGTTGAATGTCTAATATTTTAAGTCCGTCAAAAAACTTTAAAATATGAAACATGAAATTATTAAATTATGGATCCAAATAAAAAAAAATTATTTAACCGCCAAACCGAAGCCAAACTTGGAGGTGGAATAAAAAGAATTGAAAAACAACATCAAAAGAAAAAATTAACTGCCCGCGAAAGAGTAGAACTTTTACTTGACGAAGGATCTTTTGAAGAAATGGATATGTTTGTATCTCATCGTACAACAGATTTTGGTATGGAAAAACAATTGTTCTTTGGCGATGGAGTAGTTACCGGTTACGGCACTATCAATAATAGATTGGTATATATATTTTCACAGGATTTTACTGTATTTGGAGGGTCTCTATCAGAAACTCATGCCGAAAAAATTTGTAAAATTATGGATCTGGCAATTAAAGTTGGTGCACCTGTTATCGGGCTCAATGATTCGGGTGGAGCACGAATTCAAGAAGGAGTTCGTTCGCTGGGAGGATATGCAGATATTTTCTATAGAAATGTGCAAGCTTCAGGAGTAATTCCACAAATTTCAGCCATTATGGGGCCATGTGCCGGTGGCGCGGTTTATTCACCTGCAATTACAGATTTCACACTAATGATTGAAGACACCAGTTATATGTTTGTTACCGGTCCAAATGTTGTAAAAACCGTAACTAATGAAGAAGTGACATCAGAAGAACTTGGGGGTGCTAGTACACATTCTACCAAATCAGGAGTTACTCATTTAACTTCAGCTAATGATGTTACAGGCATTCAGGATATTAAAATATTACTGAGTTATATTCCCCAGAATAATCAGGAAAAAGCACCAGATTTACCTTATAAAATTGGTGAAGAAATTAGGTCTGAATTAGATGGAATAGTTCCTTCAGATACTCATAAACCCTATGACATTAAAAAAGTAATTGAAGGCACTTGCGATAAGGATTCTTTTTTTGAAATTCACAAAGAATATGCAGAAAATATTGTAATTGGTTTTGCAAGGTTAGCAGGCAAAAGTATCGGAATTGTAGCTAATCAACCAATGAGCTTGGCAGGGGTTTTAGATGTTGACAGCTCTAAAAAAGGTGCTCGCTTTGTTCGCTTTTGCGATGCTTTTAATATTCCCCTTTTAGTTTTAGAAGACGTTCCGGGATTTTTACCGGGAACCGATCAGGAATGGAGAGGAATAATTATAAATGGTGCTAAATTATTGTATGCCTTTAGCGAAGCAACTGTCCCCAGAATAACTGTAATTACAAGAAAAGCCTACGGTGGGGCTTATGATGTAATGAACTCAAAACACATTGGTGCCGACATGAATTTTGCCTGGCCTACTGCCGAAATTGCAGTGATGGGTGCTAAAGGTGCTGCTGAAATTATTTTTAAAAATGAAATAAAAGAAGCTAAAGATCCTAAAAAGAAATGGGAAGAAAAAGAAGCTGAATATGCTGATAAATTTGCACATCCGTACAGAGCTGCACGAAGGGGTTTTATTGACGAAATTATTCTGCCAAAGAACACGCGTAGAAAATTGATTAAAGCTTTTGCTATGCTTGAAAATAAGAAAATCAACAGACCAAAAAGGAAACATGGAAATATTCCTCTATAATCATAGTTAAGTGAAGCCCTCTTTAAAATATTTTAGGAAGTTTTATACAATTTCAGCACTTAAACCCAGATCAAGCAATTTAGAACATTTCGCTTTTAATTTGTCGTATTCACCCGTTTTAACTGCACATTTTCCTTTAAAATGTACTAAATAAGTACATTGTTCAGCTTGAACCAAAGTATGTTCGCAAACATCTATCAAAGAATCTATTACATAATCAAAAGTATGAACATCATCATTAAATAATATAATTTCATGTTGATTGACTTCTTGTTCTAAGATATCAACCTCTTCTTGCTTTTTTTCTTTTGACATTAAAATTTTCCCTGACATCTTTCAACTAATTTTGTGCAAATTTACATAATTTAATCCAACCCAATTATTTCTTTCTAGCGTCTTCATCAATTTAAGTTGATTCTTTTGAGCTTCTTTATCAATTATGGATATATCTTCTTTATAAAATCCACTCAACAATAGTGTGCCGTTAATATTTAAATTTTTGGCATAAACTTTAATATCCTGCAACAAAATATTACGGTTGATATTGGCTATAATTACATCGTATTTTTTTTTGCCCAGCAAAGAAGCATCACCTTCATATACTTTGATATGTTTACAATGGTTACGCTCTACATTTTCTAATGAGTTTTCATAACACCAGGTATCAATATCAATAGCATCTAATATCTTTGCTCCTTTCATTTCTGCAAAAATGGCTAAAATTCCAGTACCACAACCCATATCTAAAACGCTCTTATCTTTTAGAACCAGATCTATTAAATGTTGGATCATCAAATGTGTAGTTTCATGATGACCCGTACCAAAACTCATTTTAGGTTCAATAATAATATCGTATTTTAATTTTGGGTCTTCATGAAAAGGCGCTCTAATACTAACGAGATCATCTACCTGAATAGGTTCAAAATTCTTTTCCCATTCACTATTCCAGTTCACTTGTTCAATCTCCTCTTTTTCAAATGTTATTTCTACTGCTTTATAAGCTAAAATTTGGATATCACTTAAAATATTTTTATGCCAATCCTTCTTCTGAATATAAGCTATCACACCCTTTTTAGTTTCTGTAAAACTCTCAAAACCAACTTCACCCAATTCAGCAATTATAATTTCAGAGATAGTTTGAACATCTAATGATTTTGATTTAATTTTAAAAGTGTAGGAAATATAATTCATTTGAAAAGAAATTAGTTTTAAAAAATAACTGCGGAATCAACACAATTTTAATTCACGTTGATTCCGCAGATTATAAAATATTTTTACAATTTACATAAAAATTATATCGCTTTGATCAAAGCAGTAAAATCTTCAGCATTTAAAGCTGCTCCTCCTATTAAACCTCCATCTACATCTTCTTGAGAGAATATTTCTTTAGCATTAGCTGGTTTTACACTACCTCCATAAAGAATAGAAACATTTTCAGAAACATCACTAATATATCTCTCAGCTACTAATTCACGAATAAAAGCGTGCATTTCTTGTGCTTGTTCCGGACTTGCAGTTTCGCCCGTGCCAATTGCCCAAACAGGTTCGTAAGCCAAAATAATTTTTTTCCACTGATCAGAAGTTAAATGAAAAAGTGCTTTTCTAATTTGTTCTTCAACAACTTTAAAATGGTTTTCATCTTTTCTATCTTCTAAAACCTCACCAAAACAAAAAATAATTTCTAAGTCATTTTTTAAAGCAGTATCCACTTTTTGAGCTAATAATTCATTGGTTTCACCAAAATACTCTCTTCTTTCTGAATGCCCTAAAATAACAGTTTTTACATGAACACTTTTGATCATTGAAGCAGAAATTTCACCAGTATAAGCACCGCTTTCAGCCTGATGCATATTTTGAGCAGCCACTTCAATTCTAGTATCTTTTGTCTTTTTTGATGCTTTTTGAAGATTAGTAAATGGTGGTGCAATTATCATTCGAGTATTCTTCAATTTCAATCCCTTTACGGCATCTTTTAATTCATTTACAAATTTTTTTGTTTCACCGTAAGTTTTATTCATTTTCCAGTTTCCGGCAACTATTTTGCTTCTCATTTTTTCCTATTTTAAATTAGCTAACAAAGGTACTAAGAAACATATTAAAGAAAGTATAAAATAATTACTTTTGCACAAAGCTTTTTAAAAAAATGAACAAACAAAAACTAATCCAACAGATCAAGATCAAAAAATCATTTTTATGTATAGGCTTAGATGTTGATCTGGAAAAGATTCCGCAACACTTATTAGATTTTGATGATCCAATATTTGAATTTAACAAGCAAATTATTGATGCTACTCACGATCTGGCAGTTGCCTATAAACCTAATACTGCTTTTTATGAAGCCTACGGAATCAATGGATGGAAATCACTTAAAAAAACAATTGATTATATCAATAATAATTATCCTGATATTTTTACCATAGCAGATGCCAAACGTGGTGATATTGGTAATACCTCTACGCGTTATGCCAAAGCATTTTTTGAAGATATGAATTTTGATTCTATCACTGTTGCTCCCTATATGGGAAGTGATTCTGTAGAACCTTTCCTCGCTTTCGCTGATAAATTCACGATACTTTTAGCTTTAACTTCTAATGTTGGCGGACTTGATTTTCAGGTTTTAAAAGATGAAAATGGAAATACTTTGTACGAAAAAGTTATTCAACAATCTCTAAGCTGGAAAAATAGTGATCAATTAATGTATGTAATTGGAGCTACTCGTCCGGAATATTTTAAAAGAATAAGAAAAATTATACCTGATAGTTTTTTACTTGTTCCGGGTATTGGTGCACAAGGTGGTAGCTTACAAGAAGTTTGTAAATATGGGTTAAATAAAGATATTGGCTTATTGATCAATTCTTCAAGAGGGATTATTTATGCCTCTTCCAGAAATGATTTTGCCTTAAAAGCCAAAGAAAAAGCTTTGGAATTACAAAAAGAAATGGAGATGTATTTTTTATGATTCAATTTTAAAATAAAATACTATTTTTGTCAAGATTTTTTGCGGGGTGTAACCCCACAATGAATGCGGGATAAACTCTGCCCGTAATCGGTCTACTTAGATTGATTCCGACAAAGATAACCAATTCGGGGTGTAGCGTAGCCCGGTTAGCGCGCCACGCTGGGGGCGTGGAGGTCGGAGGTTCAAATCCTCTCACCCCGACAATTTTAAATATCATTATTAATAAAAACACTGTTATATCATTGATTTACAGTGTTTTTTATTTTTTACACTATCAAAAATACTCAAATACTATCAAAAAAAAGGTGTACTATCCGGTGAGTAGGTGTACTATCCGGTGAGTAATTTGCACTAAAAAAAGTAGTATCTTTATAAAGTCTTTAATGACAATCTGACTTCATTTTCAAAATAAATAGATGTTTAATTAAAGACAATTATTATGTTATCAAACAAAACCTTTTCTGTAATTTTCTTTACAAGAAAATCAAAAAATGCTACCCAAAAATTAACCCTTTATGTTAGAATAACCGTTAACAATCAGCGAGCAGAGATTAGCATAAAAAGAAGTATCTCGCCGGAAAGATGGGATCCTATACGAAAAAGAGGAAAAGGAACTTCCCAAAATATAAGAATTCTCAATAATTACTTAGATTATGTTTACGGTCAGTTACTAAACTGCCACAAAGAGCTACTTGAAGAATTCAAATATATTTCTGCCCATACTATTAAAGCACGTTATCTAGGAGAAGATGAGCAACATAAAACTTTAAAAGAACTCATTACATATCACAATACAAATATGACTTCAGTACTGAGAAAGGGTACCATGAAGAACTATTACACTACTGAAAAATATTTAATTGAATTTCTAAATAAAAAACTTAGAGTAGAGGATATATACTTAAAACAACTCAACTATCGCTTTATTCATGATTTTGAGCAGTATCTTAGAAGGTATAAACCAAAAAAGAAGCGTAGACCTTTAACTAATAATGGAATAATGAAACATTTAGAACGGTTTAAGAAGATGATTAACTTGTCTGTTAAATTAGAATGGCTACCTCATAATCCTTTTCAAAAATTTCAATTGAAATTTGATAAATACGAAAGAGAATACTTGAGTGAAATAGAATTGAAATTAATAGAGGAAACATCTTTTGAAAATAAAAAACTGGAAAAGGTAAAGGATATTTTTCTTTTTGCCTGTTACACAGGTCTTTCTTACATAGACATCAAACAATTGGAAGTAAATCAAATTGTTAGAGGTATTGACAATAACAACTGGATCTATACTAAGAGAGCAAAAACTGATGAACAAGTGAAAATTCCTCTGTTACCAAAAGCACAAGAGATTATCAATAAATATAAAAACTCACCAGAAGTTATTATAACCAAATATCTTCTACCTGTTTATTCAAATCAAAAAATGAACAATTATATTAAAGAAATTGTTGAAATATGTGGAATCTATAAACATGTTACATTTCATGTTGCTCGTCATACTTTTGCAACCACAATCACTCTATCAAATGGAGTTCCAATTGAAACCGTTTCCAAATTACTAGGACATTCCAAATTATCAACAACCCAAATCTATGCCAGGGTTTTGGAAAACAAGATTAGTGAAGATATGCAAAATCTCATTTTGAGGTTTGAAAATAAAAAACATGAAGAAAACCAGATACAATTCAGTGAATCAAGTTAAAGTATTAATTTCATTTTTGTAACTGTTTTTCAATTGCTCTTTTCAAATACTTTGCTATTGTTATGCTATGTTGGCTCTTAAAATATTTGTCACAATTATTTACTATACTTGTGACAGATTTTTTTTAAATAATATAACTGAATCTATTGAAAATACAGTAAAAAAGTCAATTACAGATCATAAGCGTGGAAAAATATTTACCTATATAAATTACTCTTCCCAATCCATCATATTTGGTAAACAACCATTCAAAACCACTTTGTAAATCTAATAACAAAATTAAAGAAACAAAATAAGAGGATTAACATAATCAAAATAGATAATCTTATTAAGAAATAACTGAAATTAATTCTTTTCCAAAACAGAAACGAAAAAAGCGTCAAAAAAAGAAAAGAGAAAGCAATAAATCAAGCATGCTAGTGCTTAACTTTGTTTTCTCTTTTCTTTTGGAATAAATTCATTTGCACAAGTATATGAAGCATAGGGCAATTACTTGCACTCACTTTCAAGTTGTCGATATGTTTGTTTAAATTCCCATAGTTCAATTTTGTACTGACTACCCTATGCCTTCTAAGCAGAATGTCGCAGATTCGAATCCTGCCGCGATCACTATTATAAATCGCAATACCCCGTTAAATAGGTTATTGCGATTTTTTTTGTGACGAAATTCTTTACAATAACTTATCCTTATTTACCTTTTAATTATTTTGAGTTTGTAATTATTAGAACAGATAGAGCACCTTATTGGCGCACAAACTCCAGTAGTGTGAAAACAGCCTGGTCTAATATTTTTTATATAAACGAAAATAAACGTTGTATCAACCAAAAAGAGCTAAGAATACCGATAGCATATACAGGTGCAAATTTTATCCAATATGGAAAGGTTATTTTTGATTTATTGATAAGCCAGATAATACCTAAAGCTACTGTAATAAAAACCAATTGACCAATTTCAACACCTATATTAAAAAACAATAAAGCCGTAGGAATTGTGGTTTGTGGCAATCCAATTTCAGTTAAAGCACCTGCAAAACCAAACCCGTGCAATAAACCAAAAATAAAAGCTACAACCCAAGGATACTTTGCTGTAAGTACATCTTCACCTTTATAATATTTATATAACTCTACAGCTAAAAACACAATACTCAATGCAATTACTGCTTCTACAGGAGATCCGGGTAAACCAACAAAACCCAAAGCTGATAAAGAGAGTGTGATACTATGTGCTATGGTAAATGCAGTAATGGTTTTAACAAGTCTTGAAACACCATTGGTAATTAATAACAATGCCAAAACAAATAAAAGGTGATCTATACCCAATAAAATATGTTCAATACCCAATACCAAATAAGTTTTGGCTGTATTAATAAAATTTTCTTCTTTGGGTATTACGCCTTCAGGGTGATTTGGATTGAGCATAAAAGTATATTCCGATCCATCTAAGAAGTTTATACTTACCAAAACATCCATAATGGTATTTTCTAAACCCAAAACTTTAATAATTTCACCTCTTATATCTTTTTCGCTTCTAATGGTGTAATTAATTAGCATAGATCTATTAATGGGTATTGCCCCTCCAATTTGTGTAACATGAAATGAACTTGGAAATTCTAATTTAATACTGGGTACAGCGCCATTAATACTTGGTACTTTCCACATAATTCTGTAATTGCTGGCAGATACCTCTTTAATTTCTAAATAGGCAGGGCGAATTTCATGTGCATAAACAGTATGTGTAAATACTAAAAAAAGAAGGAAAAAAAATATTTTACTATTTGCCATCACCTTCTAATTTATTGATCATATCCTGAGGAATTACACTATCAGAAACAATTACTTTAACCGTATAATTATTTTTGTATTCATTTAGCAATTTTTTGTTGATATTAGCCTGATAATCATATAAATAATCTCTTTTTAACACATTGTAAATAGTGTTTAAATCGGGTTCCGCAACTTTAATGATATCAGTAGGATAGACTAAATGTAAACCAAATGAAGATTGAATAGGATCGCTCCATTTATCAATTTCTAATGATTTGATCTTATCGTAAAAATCATCGCCCATGCGGTTAATAATTTCTGATTTTGACACATTTTCAATATACAATACAATAGGAAACGGATCACTGTACTCTTCTAATAATTCGGGTGTAATTTCTTTGCCTTCAATACTTTTTTTAACAGATCTGGCATAATTCATTACATTTTTTCTTTTATCAATATCAATAAAAATCTGGGCATAACTAAAGGTTGGATCTACTTGATATTTTTCTTTATTTTCAATATAAAATTTTTGAATATCATCTTTAGTAGGCTCATTCAAATTAGCCATATCGGTTGTCAAAAATTCAAATTTTTGAGACAACCTTCTTTTAACGATCTCATCATTTTTATCCAAGCCCATTTTTAGAGCTTCTCTGTATAAAACTTCTTCATTGATACGTGCTTGCAATAGATCGTTCAATTCTTCTTCACTTGGATTTCTATTCCATTGCTTTTGAAATATAGATACTATTCTGTTAAACTGATTGTCATCAATAACAATTGTCTCTTCATTATTTTGGCTTGGGTTTAACCAATAATAGCCTAAAAAAATTAATGCCCCAAAAAATAAGAACTGAACTAAAGGAGTGGTAAAGATTTTTTTCATTAGAAACGAGAATTGTAGTTCATTATATTTACAAAAGCACCCTTAAAAAAGAGTGCTTTTGCAAAGTAAGATATTTTTGGATTTATTTTGCTTTTGGATTGTACCAAATTGGCGATGTATAACATCTTTCTTGTAACCATACAGGAACATCATCCGTTAATTTTATATTAAATTTTACCGCATCATAGGTTGTCCATCGTGGTGTTGGTATTTCAATCACTCTTGCATAATAAAATGCTGATACATCAGGATCAAAATCAGGGTCTTCCCAAACGGTAACCAAATCAGGATCTCCTATTGTATTTTTGTAAGTAGCTGTATTTTTATCAACCGTATTACCTACCGGAGGTATTTTTCCATTGGCATCCATTTTTCTTTTATCAGCATCTCCCCAAGCAACAGTATAAATTTTTTCATGGGTTTTGCCATCTTTTCCTAACCATCCTTTAATAATTTGAACTCTGTCTAAATTACCAGAATAAGGATCTTTAAGGGCAGCAACCAAGAAAGATATTTTTTTACCTTTTGGTGCTTTGTAAAGATCGCCTCCCATTGGAACTCCTTTTTTATAACCTGCTAATGCTGGTTGGCGTGTATTTCCATCACTTTCAATAAAATCAAAACCACCAAAGAAACGTACTTCCATTCTAGGTCCGGTAGTTGCATAAGTTTCTTTTCTTTTCATGGCATCCCAAATAGATTCTCTTGTATTTTCTTTTGCCCAAACACCTGTCCATCCTGATGAACCTAATTGCCAACCTTTAATTACTCTGCCATCAAATGATAACTCATCAGCATTCCATCTTTCGGCACTTGGTAAAGTTGTACCATATTTACCCCAATAATCATCTTCATTTATGGCTGTTAGACCTGTATGAGTATCTGTACCTCCAACTAAACCAAATTTAAACGGATTTACACCCAGTTTTTTCTCATAATACAAACCATTTTTATAGGCATCTCTAGCATATTCTGTTTTTATATCTCCTTCTTTTTTAGGAATTAAATTCAAATTTCCTTTATCCCATATTTCAAAATCAGCAAATTCATCATTTGGCGATAATGAAGGGTGTGCTTCACTTGTACCTTTTCCTTGTGTTACTTCATATAAAACTTCCCATTTTTGACGTGTAGCTGCCCACTCTTTTGTTAATGGTTTGCCATCAAAAGTTGTTAAAGCAAACATCAAACCATTTGATAAGTTTCCGTTATGTGGAATTGCTAAAAGGCTACCTCCTGTTTTCTTTTCCCAAGCTTCCATCCATTTCCAAAGATCTTCAGGATTTTCTGAAGTAAATGTAGTCATTGGTGTAACCATATCTGCCATATCTTTATTATCTCTATAAATTACATTTCTGTGTAAATTGTTTCCTCCACTATAATTAGATGTCCATTCATATCCAATAAATGCTGTAAAATGACCAGGGTCATTATATTTCTCCATTATAGTTGTGTTTTGTTGCCAGATATTATCTAAAAATGCTGGGTCAGTAACTGGAGCAGGTAAAGTACCATTAGATTGTCGACTAATCATATCAATCATAACTTCAGCCTCTTTACCACTATTCATACCTTCATTCCATTCCTTTAGAACAGGATCTTTCATTAATTCAGGATCACCACTAATAATACTGGCAATAATTCCTGCGCCATCACTATGATCGGCAATAACAACCCAATCCAATGCTCGATCTAATCTTGCTTTTTGACCTGTCCATAAAGTTAATTCTTCACCCATTGCAAAACGTACTGCATCTTCGGGTGTAGTTCTTGTTCCTGAAGCACCTGCATCAGCAGACCAACCGGTATGTACGTGTTGATCTCCCCAGTAAACCATTACAGGAAAATCTTTATCGGCATAAGGTGAGTAACCCTTTTCGTAAAATATTTTTTTAGCCGTACTATTCGTCGGTTAAGCAAAAATATTCTTTTCTTTTTTTTGACTGAAACTATCAATAGAAAAAAGGAGTATTGCACTAAATAAAATTGTAAATAAAACTTTTGTTTTCATTTGATTAAGGTTTAATTATTAGAAATCATTGTTGTTTGGTAAAGCTATTATTAGCTTTTTATATAATTAGTTGACCCCCAAAAATAACATTAAGCTTCTAAATTTTGAGAAATACTTGGATAAAAATAGTTTATTTTTTTCGTATAAGCCCAATTTTTGATTTTGATTTTTATGGTAATGGTTCATTAATTTTAGACGTTGCTTATTTTTGTATGCAACTTTTTCATATTGAAACCGATAAAGCCGAATATGAATTAAAATTAAAGGGATTTTTAAACGGTTATAATAGTATCCGAAAATTGTTAGGTTTATAACTAAAATTAATCCCTAATGCAGATTCTTCAATTTGGATTTTCATCTTGGTATTCATTGATTGGTCAAATGTATTTCTATCAAAAAATTATCTGAAAATGTATATCGAGAAAATGAAATTATGGACTGAATATAATAAGAAAAACAGAATAACTGTGGGTAATAAATAGCCTTCATACGGCTTGTAAAATTATATTTGTCATCTGCCTACCGGGAAGGCGGTCAAAAATACTCTTGTTTTAATCGTCAGCCGATAATCAGCCGATTTTATTTTAACCCCTTTTTAATAATCTCTATTTCAATGTATTACAACAAAAGAGCCACTTCCTTCTAAGCCGACGGTCGCAGGTTCGAATCCTGCCGCGATCACCTTCAAAGCCCTGCAATTTCCACAAATATTTTACAAAAACTTGTCCCATTTAAGGGAATTTATTGAAAGTAAGATAATCATCAAAACAAACATCCAATTACGGAAAATTTTAGCCTTGGTAACTTTTTTTATAGTATCCCATAAAATATATTTTAAAAAGTTAAAAATAATAATTTACTTCTCCATTATTTGATACCAATAATGAAATGCCTCTAAATTATGCTTCTTCAATTTATTTAAAA
>JAUWUU010000078.1 GCA_030617765.1 Flavobacteriia bacterium
TTATTGTTTGTGATTGGCTCAGCCATAGGTACTTTTATGTTACTTTATTCCTACTCAAACTTTGCTAAATATATTCATGGTAAGTCTAAAAAGACATCTAATAAACTAAACCTTATTTTAAGTATCTTAACAGGCGTAATAGCTTTGGTTACTTTAATCAAAATAATTTAGAATTCCACTTAACTTCTTTCTTCATTTACCTTTTAAGTCTTTTGTTTCTTTTTTTTAGCTGCCGGAAATAAAACATTGTTTAATATCAAACGATAACCCGGAGAGTTTGGATGCAGGTCTAGCTCAGTTTTCGGGTCGCCAACCCTGTGTTGGTAATCTTCCGGATCATGGCCTCCATAAAATGTATACATCCCTTTTCCGGTTACACCGTGAATGTAACGCGTTTCACCATTCACATTATTTTGCGCCATGATTACAATATTTGGTTTGATGGTATTGGGATTAAAAGAAGTAGTTTGCCCCATAAAACCTTTTACAAGCAGGGTGTGATTCTGACATAACATACTTGGAACCATATCCCATTTTGCAGAAAATTCTTTGATCTCAAAATAATCTTCAGTTTTTAATACTTTCCTTTTGAGTGTGGTATCAATATTTGAGAACTCGTAAGTTACCGGATTTCTTTCTAAAATAAAATCTGTAAAAGCAAATGTTTTATGATAGTCAATTATATTTTGATAATCACTATCTGAAGGATCACCATCAAACATAGTTTCACAAATATCTACACCATCTGCAGATAAGGCAATATCAAAACTATCTGTTGCTGAACACATTGCAAACATAAAACCCCCGCCAATTACAAAATCTCTTATTTTTTTTGCTACAGCTAATTTTTCATGTGATACTTTTTCAAAACCTAAATTGCCTGCTAACAACTCAGCCTCTCTTTTATTTTCAATATACCATGGTGTCAACCTAAATGCACCATAAAATTTACCAAACTGACCGGTAAAATCTTCATGATGCAAATGCAACCATTCATATAACAATAATTTATCCTGCAACACTTCCTCATCATAGATAACATCATAGGGTATTTCAGCATAATTTAAAACCAGCGTTACAGCATCATCCCAGGGCAAGTTGCCCTTTGGTGAATAAACTGCTATTTTAGGTGCTTTTTCTAAGATAACAGCTTGTTTATTTTGGGAAGGGCTTCCAATTTCTTCTAAAATTTGTAATGCTTTTGTGTCAGAAATAACTTCATAGGATACTCCCCGTATGGTACATTCATTTCTAATTTCTTTAAGATCTTCCAACAAAAATGAACCCCCGCGATAATTGAGCAACCATTTAACCTTATGTGAATTTTGTAGAGATAAAAATGTGATTCCGTAAGCTTTTAAATGATTCTTTTGGGAAACATCATCCATTGGAATTAAAATAAATGAAGCAAAAATGGCATTGCTAAATAAAACAAATGCTATAAAAATAAAAGTATGTTGAATCTTTTTATGCAATTTTAATAAATCCATTAAAAAGGTACATCTGCTTCATCAGGATTATCAACACCAAAAGCATCATGTGCACTACCAACATTACCTGTTGACATACCACTATTAATTGCAGATTGGAATTTAGTTTCAAAACCTTCATCAAGATTTGAAAATTTTGCAAATTTACCCTCAAATTTTAATCGAATATTATCTAATCCTCCATTTCTGTGCTTGGCAATAATAAATTCGCCCTGACCATCACATGGTGTTCTTTCTTCATCATCCCATTCAGTCAGACCATAATATTCCGGACGGTAAATAAACGAAACAATATCAGCATCCTGCTCAATAGCCCCAGATTCACGTAGATCAGATAACAAAGGCCTTTTGCTACCACCACGAGTTTCAACAGCACGAGACAATTGCGACAAAGCAATTACGGGTATATTTAATTCTTTTGCCAGAGCTTTTAAATTTCGGGAAATTGTTGAAATTTCTTGTTCACGATTTCCGAATCCTTTACCGGATGTTCCTATTGTCATTAATTGAAGGTAATCAATTATTAAAACTTTTATACCGTGTTGAGAAACCAATCTTCTAGCCTTTGCTCTTAAATCAAAAATTGCTAATGAAGGTGTATCATCAATAAAAATTGGCGCTTCAGATAAATTTTTAATTTTTCTGTTTAAGATCTCCCATTCAAATGCTTCTAGACTTCCCTTACGAAGTTTTTCAGATGAAATACCAGTTTCACTGGAAATCATTCTAGTAATTAATTGAATTGACGACATCTCTAATGAGAAAATAGCAACAGGAATACCAAAATCTATCGCTACATTTTTTGCCACCGACATTACAAAAGCAGTTTTACCCATACCGGGTCTTGCTGCAATAATGATCAAATCTGAAGGTTGCCATCCTGATGTTATTTCATCAATTTTATTGAAACCAGTTGGCACACCACTCATACCCTCTGTGTTAGAAATATCTTCGATCTTTTTTAGCGCTAAAGCCACCAGATTTTCAGCTGCTTCAGAACTCTTCTTTAAATTTCCTTGTGTTATATCAAATAATTTTGATTCGGCATCATCCAACAGATCAAAAACATCTATTGTTTCATCATAAGAATTATGAATAATTTCATTTGAAATAGAAATTAACTGACGTTGAATAAATTTTTGAATAATGATACGTGCATGAAACTCAATATGTGCCGCTGAGGAAACTTTTTGTGTAAGACTGATCAAATAAAAATCACCTCCTGCACTTTCTAAATTTGCATCTTTACGCAGTTGATTGGAAACAGTAAGAAGATCAATAGGTTCTGATTCATTAAAAAGTTTGTGAATCGCTTCAAATATCACCTTATTTGCAGGTTTGTAAAAAGCTTCCGAATGTAAAATATCAATCACATCATCAACACCTTTTTTATCAATTAACATAGCTCCTAAAACAGCCTCTTCTAAATCAAGTGCCTGAGGAGGTAATTTTCCTTGCTCAAGATTTATGACAGTACCCTTTTTGCCTATTCGTTGTTGAAGTGGTTTAGCTTTTTCCATGTGGCAAATGTAGCTTAATAGTCATGAATTTACGGACTTTTTTTCTTTTTAAATTTAACAAAAAGTGTTAACAAGTTGACTTTTTGTTAATAAGTTTCAGGCTCCAGTATATTTCTTGTTTTTAATTATTTTTTAAAATTTATTCGTATTCTTGTTATAGTAAAAATTAAAACTTTAAGTTTCAAAATGTTACTAAATATTTAGATTTTTTAATTGATATTATTTGAATATTTTTGCTTTTAGAATGTAGCTTTATAAAATGTATAAAACCAATCGCATATTAAGTATTTTTCTTTTTATCCAAATAGTCATTATTCAAATACTAAATTATTTCCCTGACTTTATTGAAAAATACTATTCCAATGGAATTTACAATTTTTTATCACCAATTTTTAGATCAATATTTGGTTGGATTCCTTTTTCCATAGGTGATGTAATATACATTTTTTTAATCGTATTTACTATTAAATTTTTAATCGTTGTCATTAAAGATAAACATCGAAATTACAAACATTTATTTTTTCAAATAGGAGCAACTTTTTCAATAATTTATTTTTTGTTTTATTTCTTATGGGGATTAAATTATTCTAGAAATCCTCTTGCAACTTCGATGAATTTAGAAGAAAACAAATATAACCTTATTGAGTTAACAACTTTTTCTGATAAATTGCTTTTAAAGCTCAGTAAACTACAAACTAACCTAACTGATAATGATACTTTGAAAGTTATAGTAGGCTTAAATAAAACCGAAATTTTACAACAATCTGAAAACGGATATCAAAATTTAAGCAAAATTTTTCCGCAATTTGAATACCATCCCACTTCAATAAAAAGATCCTTGTTCAGTTTACCATTAACTTATATGGGTTTTGCCGGTTATTTTAATCCCCTATCAGGAGAAGCTCAAGTTGATCATTTAATTCCAAAAGTTTCTTTACCTATGACATGTTCACATGAAATTGCACATCAATTGGGAATTGCTTCAGAAAGTGAAGCAAATTTTATAGGATTTTTAGCTGCCATTAATAATGACGATCAATACTTTCAATATTCTGCATATTTAATGGCCTATCGTTTTACATTGCATGACATTGCAAAAAAAGATCCTGAAATTTTTGAAAAATTTTTAAAGAAAACCCCAGCAGGAATTATTAAAAATTATAAAGAAATTGAAACTTTTTGGAATCACTATGAAAATCCAATTGAACCTTTCTTTAAATTATTTTATGATAACTATTTAAAGGTAAACCAACAAAAACACGGTATTCAAAGTTATGGTAAAATGGTAGATTTGTTATTGGCTTACGATAAAAAATATCCATTATAAATATTAGATTTATTCTATTTTTGAATTTAAAATAATACTATTTTGATAAAAAAAATTACAAGCGTACAAAACCCAATAGTCAAAGAAATAATACATCTTCAGGAGAAGTCGAGAGTACGAAAAAATAAAGGGCTTTTTATCATAGAAGGAATTAGAGAAATCTCATTGGTTTTAAAGAGTGATTTTGAAATTAAAACTTTGCTTTTTTGTGATGAAATTATTTCATTAAAAAATATCAAAATCCTGATTAATGATATTATTTCTTTTGAAATTATCGAAATTAGCAAAGAAGTTTATCAAAAATTATCTCATAGAAAAACTACTGAGGGAATAATCGCAATAGCATTCATTAAAGAACTGAGTTTAAATAAATTAAAATTAAGTGCAACTCCTTTAATATTAGTCGCTGAAGCACCTGAAAAACCTGGAAATATTGGTGCTCTTCTCAGAACTGCCGATGCTGCAAATTTAGATGCAGTTATCATTGCAAATCCAAAAACAGACCTGTATAATCCCAACATTATTCGCTCAAGTGTAGGCTGTATTTTTACTACGCAAATAGCAACAGGTACTACTGATGAAATTCTTACTTTTTTAAATCATAATCAAATAAAAATTTATGCTGCAGCTTTAGATCCGGATAGTGAAAATTATACATTACTAAATTTCAAAGGATCATCAGCAATAGTTGTTGGCACAGAAGCAACCGGATTAAATGATATCTGGCTAGAGAATTCAACAAATAAAATAATAATTCCTATGGAAGGAGAAATAGATTCATTAAATGTTTCTGTTTCGGCTGCAATTCTTATTTTTGAAGCGAAAAGACAAAGAAATTAAAATTAATAAGAAAATTGAAGTCTTAAGTCGAGAGATTTCGATAGCTTACTTTAACTTTCAAGTGCCAAACTAAAATAATGACTCCACAAATATTATTCAACATCATCATTGCAATTTTAGTAATCGATTTTGTTATTGATAAAATTATCGACTATCTAAATGCACAACATTTTGATGATGAGATTCCGGCAGAATTAAATGATGTTTACAATAAAGAAGAATATTACAAATCACAAGCTTATAAAAAAGAAAATTATAAATTTTCATTGGTCACTTCAATATTTTCTTTTTTGGTCATGATTGGTTTCTTCTATGCAAAGGGCTTTGCTTGGGTTGATAAATATGCACGTTCAATAACTGATAATGAAATTCTTATCGGTTTGTTATTCTTCGGAATAATTATATTAATAAGTGATTTTATAACAACGCCTTTTAGTTATTATCAAACATTTATTATTGAAGAAAAATATGGTTTTAATAAAATAACTAAAAAATTATTTATCATTGATAAGGTTAAGGGACTGTTTTTAAGTACTTTAATTGGCGGAGGGCTTTTGGCATTGATCATTTGGTTTTATCAGATAACAGGAAATGATTTTTGGATCTATACTTGGATACTGATTACAGTATTTACTATTTTTATTACCTTGTTTTACTCTTCATTGATCGTGCCTCTTTTTAATAAACAAACACCACTTGAAGAAGGTGAACTTCGGTCTCATATTGAAAAATTTGCTTTAAAAGTAGGTTTTAAATTGGATAATATTTTTGTAATTGATGGTTCTAAGCGCTCTACCAAAGCCAATGCTTACTTTTCAGGATTCGGACCGAAAAAAAGAATCGTTTTATATGACACACTGATCAATGATCTGGAAACGGAAGAAATTGTTGGAGTTTTGGCACATGAAATTGGCCATTACAAAAAAAAACATGTTTTTATCAATATGTTGATCTCCGTGATTCTAACTGGCTTCACTTTATATATCTTATCATTAATGCTAAAAAGTTCTCTGCTTTCTCAAGCCTTGTCAGTTTCAACCCCAAGTTTTCATATAGGTTTAATCGCATTTGGCGTTTTATACAGTCCTATTTCGGAAATTACAGGAATTATTATGAATTATATTTCTAGAAAATTTGAATATCAAGCAGATAATTATGCAAAAACAAACTATAACGGAAAAGAATTAATATCAGCATTAAAGAAGCTTTCAAAAAATAGTTTGAGCAATTTAACACCTCACAAAGCCAATGTCTTTATCCATTATTCTCATCCTAGCATGTTAGATAGAGTACAAAATTTACTAAAATAAGAAGGGTTAAACTAGTTGATTTTTATAATACTTTTATTCCATTTTATAAATTTAGATTCTCATTCATAAAAATTTAGTTTGTTTATATACATTCTTTAAAAATAACTTGTTATTTTTATGCATTATCCAATATTTTTGAAATTTGACTTATACAGCGACCATAAAAGATGAAAAAAAAGAAATAGCATATCAATATAAAGATATGTTACATGACACTTATCAAACTCTAACTAAAGAAAATAAGATTTTGATACGTAAAGCTTTTGATTTTGCTGTAGAAGCTCATAAAGATCAACGTCGAAAAACAGGTGAACCTTATATCTATCATCCTATTGCAGTAGCAAAAACTGTTGCTAATGAGATTGGATTGGGCACAAATTCAATTGTAGCTGCCCTATTACATGATGTTGTTGAAGATACTGACTATACATTTGATGATATTGAACAACTTTTTGGAAAAACTGTTGCAAAGATCGTAAATGGTTTAACCAAAATATCTCGATTAAAGAAAGAAACCGACGTTTCAATTCAAGCCGAAAACTTCAGAAAAATGCTGCTTACATTAAATGATGATGTAAGAGTAATTTTGATAAAAATTGCAGATAGATTGCATAATATGCAAACTTTAGATTCGATGCGAGCTGAAAAACAAGTAAAAACTGCTTCTGAAACATTATATATTTATGCTCCACTTGCCCATAGATTAGGTCTCTATAATATTAAAACGGAATTAGAAGATCTAGGTCTAAAGTATACTGAAAATGAAGTCTATTCTGATATCTTGAACAAGATATCTGAAAGCAAAGAAGATCAAGAAAAATATATTGAAGAATTTTCTAATTCAATCAAACAAACACTAGATAATGAAAATATCAAATACCAGATAAAAGGAAGAACCAAATCAATTTTTTCAATTAGGAAAAAAATGAGAAATCAAGAAGTTTCCTTTGATGAAGTATATGACAAATTTGCTGTTAGAATTGTTTATGAGTCATCTATAAAAGATGAAAAATTCAATGCATGGAAAATATATTCTATTGTTACCGACCATTACAGCCCTAATCCGAGTCGTTTAAGAGATTGGATAACACATCCAAAAACAACAGGATATGAATCATTACACACAACAGTTATGGGGCCACATGGAAAATGGGTTGAGGTTCAAATTCGATCGGCACGAATGAATGAAATTGCCGAAAAAGGTTATGCTGCTCATTTTAGGTATAAGCATGGTAACGTAAATGAAAGTGGCTTAGAAGAATGGCTCAATAAATTAAAAGAATCTTTAGAGAATCCTGATGTGAATGCTCTTGATTTTGTAGAACAGTTTAAGCTTAACCTTTATGCTAAAGAAATTTATGTTTTTACTCCCAGAGGTGATATAAAATCTTTACCAAAAGGTTCAACAGTGATTGATTTTGCATTTGCCATCCATAGTGAAGTAGGTATGCATTGCCGCGGTGCAAAAGTAAATGGAAAACTGGTTCATTTTAGCTATCAATTACAAAGTGGAGATCAGGTAGAGATCATTACTTCAAATTCACAAAAACCAAAATTAGCCTGGTTGGAAATTGTTAAAACCGCCAGGGCAAAATCTCGAATAAAAAGCATTTTAAAAGAAGAACAAAAATTAGTTGCCAAAGAAGGAAAAGAAATATTATCCCGAAAATTACGTCATCTAAAGATCCCTTTTAACGAAACAACAACAAATGAGTTGGTCAATTTTCTTAATTTAAAAACTAGCTTTGACTTATATTTCAGAATTGGAAATGGTTCAATTGAAAATCAACAATTAAAAAAGTATGCTGCAAATCGTTCAAATGCCTTTATGAACTTTTTCAAAAGCAGAATGAAAAGAGGTACCAAGAATCCAAAATTAGCCCAAACAAGTGATGAAGTTAGTACCAATTTTGATATGCTGGTTTTTGGAAGTGATGAAGAGAAACTAAAATATAAATTTGCTAAATGCTGCTCCCCTATACCTGGTGACAAGGTTTTTGGATTTATAACTATAAATGAAGGAATAAAAATTCATAAAAATGATTGTCCAAATTCTGTAAGTATGCAATCTCAATATGCTTATAGAATTATTTCAGCAAAATGGATTGACTCTACCCAATACGGTTTTAAAGTAACTTTAAAATTAATGGGGATTGATGATTTAGGTTTGGTGAGCAAAGTGACAAAAATTATTTCTAATAACTTAAATGTTAATATTAAAAAACTTAATATTTCTGGAGAAGAAGGGTTTTTTGAAGGGAAAATCACAGTAGATGTCAAGAACAACAAACAACTAGGCATTTTAATAAAACAATTAAAAAAAATTGAAGGTATAGAAAAAGTTGAAAGAATAATGAATTAATTTATTAATAACTTTATTATTTATTAATATTATTTATACTGATTAAAATGTAAATTTGTTTATAATTATTGTTTACAAAACAAATATGAGTAATTCAAATAACCACGAAATAGTTAAAGCTTTTTTTACCAAATTCTTAGAACAGCATAATCATCGAAAAACTCCTGAGAGATATGCAATACTTCAAGAAATTTATAACAGCAATAAACATTTTGATATAGAGTCTCTTTATATTGATATGAAAGATAAAAATTATCGTGTAAGTAGAGCTACTCTTTACAACACTATTGAACTCCTTTTAGAATGCGGTTTGGTGAGAAGGCATCAATTTGGCCAAAACCAATCACATTATGAAAAGTCCTTTTTCAATAAACAACACGATCATATTATTTTAACTGATACTGGTGAAGTAATTGAATTTTGTGATCCTAGGATTGAAACAATAAAAAAATCTATCGAAGAAGTTTTTGACTTAAAAATTGACAGTCACTCCCTTTACTTTTACGGAATTAAAAATAAATAATAACTAAATAAAAATACTTAATCAATGGTTGATTTACTATTAGGCTTGCAATGGGGCGATGAGGGAAAAGGTAAAATTGTTGACGTTCTTACAAAGGACTACGATATTATTGCTCGCTTTCAGGGCGGGCCAAATGCCGGTCATACTTTAATATTTGATGGCAACAAACATGTATTACACACAATACCTTCAGGTATTTTCCACGATAAAGCAGTCAATATTGTAGGGAATGGCGTTGTTATTGATCCTGTTATCTTTAAAAAAGAAGTTGAAAATTTATCCAAATACAATATCGATTTTAAATCAAAACTTCTAATATCGCGAAAAGCGCATATTATTTTACCCACACATCGTTTGCTTGATGCCGCTTCTGAAACATTGAAAGGCAAAGCTAAAATTGGTTCAACTCTTAAAGGAATTGGCCCTACATACATGGATAAAACCGGCAGAAATGGTTTGCGTATAGGAGATCTAGAATTAGAAAACTGGAAAGAAAAATACAGTGCGCTCACTAAAAAACATTTAAAATTAATTAATTTTTATGAAGTTGATATTCAATACGATCTCAATGAACTAGAAAAAGAGTTTTTTGCAGCTATTGATATGTTAGAATCTTTTGTTTTTATTGATAGTGAAGAATTTTTTAACAATGCTTTAAATAATGGCAAAACCATTTTAGCAGAAGGAGCTCAAGGTTCATTATTAGATGTTGATTTTGGCACTTACCCCTTTGTTACTTCTTCAAATACAACTGCCGCAGGAGCTTGTACCGGTTTGGGTGTTGCTCCAAATAAAATTGGTAATGTTTACGGAATTTTTAAAGCTTATACAACTCGTGTTGGCTCAGGCCCTTTTCCTACTGAACTATTTGATAATGATGGTAAAAAAATGGCTGAAGTTGGCCATGAATTTGGTGCTACAACAGGAAGACCCCGCCGCTGTGGCTGGCTTGACCTTGTTGCATTAAAATATGCTGTGCAAATAAACGGTGTTACTCAATTGACTATGATGAAAGGAGATGTGTTATCAGGTTTTGATACTATAAAAGCATGCACTTCGTATATTTATAAGGGAAAGGAAATCTCCTACCTACCTTATAATATTGAAAAAGAAAATGTAGAAGTTGTCTATTCAGAATTTAAAGGGTGGCAAAAAGATATCACCGGAGTTAAAAATTCTAAAGATCTACCAAAAAACTTGATCGATTATATCACTTTTATCGAAAAGTTTGTAGGTGTATCGGTAAAAATCGTTTCGGTTGGTCCAGACAGAACTCAAACAATTATATTATAATTTTTTATAAAATATATTTCTTAATAAAAGGTAAAGATGTTTGTAAAATCTTTACCTTTTTTATTTTTAACCAAAATGTTTACTTTTGGAAACAAATAGATTAATTGAAAACTAAAATACTACTTATACTATTCTGCCTATTTTCATCCATTGCTTTTAGTCAAGGCAAGAGGATTTCTATTGTACATTCTGACAATTCAACCATTGATGAAGAAAAACTTCCGGGCGCCACCGTTTTACTCGGAAATGTATTTATCAAACACGAAGGTATTTCACTACAATGTAAAAAAGCAGTTCATTACACTAAAGATAATTATATCAAAGCATTTGGAAATGTTTTACTAAAACAAGGTGATACAATTACACAAAGAAGTGAATACACGGAATATAACGGGAATACTAATAAAGCACTTTCCTGGGGAAATGTTGTTATCAGAGATCCTAAAATGACATTATCAACAGATACATTACAATTTGATAGATCAAAACAAATCTTATTTTATCGAACAGGAGCCAAAATAAGAGATAGTATCAATGTATTAACCAGTACAACAGGTAATTATTATTTGGAAAATAATAAATTTCAGGCAATATCAGATGTTGTTATTACCAACCCAGAATATGTTCTTGAATCAAACCATTTAGATTATTATACAAATAGCGGTAAAGCATACCTCTATGGTGCTTCAACAATTAAAAGCAATGATAATTTTATCTTTTGTGAAAAAGGATTTTACGACACCAAAAAAGACATTTCGCATTTCACCAAAAATGCACGTATTATATATAAAGATCGTGAAATCAAAGCCGACAGTTTATACTATAACCGAAATAATGGTTTCGCATCGGCCACTAAACACATAGTTATAACTGACACTATAAGTCATATGGTTTTGAAAGGTAATTATGCAGAGTATTACGAAAAATTAGATTCTGCTTTTACAATAGGCAAAGCGGTTGCCATCACAAATACAAATGTTGATTCATTATTTATTCATGGTGATACTTTATTGCTTACC
>JAUWUU010000125.1 GCA_030617765.1 Flavobacteriia bacterium
CCGTTGATCAATTTGAAGTTACAACATCTAGTCTAAAAACCATTCATTCAATAAAAGTTTATGATCTGTTAGGGCGCATTGTTTTAGATAAATATTCACAAAAATCAACAGAAATAATTTCTAAAAGTAAATTACCAAAAACAGGGGTTTATGTTGTCTTGGTCAAAATTGAAAATGATGTTTTTCTCACCAAAAAGTTGATATTAATGTAAAAAAAAACCTGCTATTGTCATCAACAGCAGGTTTTATGATATATTATCACCTTAATTCATTATCTTTTTTATCATAAAATTGATAATGTAAATATGGATAAGCATCCCTTGGGATTATCTTGATCCATTTTTTATATTTCAAAAACCAATTTTTTTGTATGGATAAAAATCCTTTAGTAAGATATGAAGCAACGAATGAATGAACGTGAAGTACGATTCCGTCAGCATCCTTTATCTTTTCTAAGTCGTCTTCAATCCTATCAATCAATACAATTGGAGCTTCAACATCACCATTTTTATTGGGATTTTCTTCAATAGTTTTGATGTTTCTTTCAGGTCTTACTCTTTGGCGTGTAATTTGGATTAAACCAAATCTACTAGGAGGCAATACCTTGTGTTTCGTGCGGCTATTTTTCATTTCATCACGCAAATGTTCATAAAGTTTTCTTCTATGTTCAGCTGTATGCATATCAATAAAATCAACCACAATAATACCACCCATGTCTCGCAATTGCAATTGTCTGGCAATTTCGGTAGACGCTATCAAATTTACTTCAAGAGCTGTTTCAGCTTGAGAATTGGCTTTATTTGAACGATTACCACTATTTACATCAATTACGTGTAAAGCTTCGGTATGCTCAATAACCAAATAAGCACCTTTTTTCATTGAAACGGTTTTTCCAAACAAAATTTTTATCTGTTTTTCAATACCATAAAAATCAAAAATTGGCGAACTCGATTTATGCAGTTTTGCTATCGATTCTTTTTCGGGAGCTATTCTTTGCAAATACTCTTTAACTTCCTGATGTAAAGCTTCGTCATTAGTTACAATACTGGTAAATGAATCGTTAAAAATATCTCTTAAAATTGAAGAGGCCCTATTCATTTCTGAAAGTACTTTTTGTGGTGCCCGGGCTTTAGGCAATTGCTTACACATATTATTCCAGTGGCGTAGTGTATTTTGAAGATCATTGTCTAATTCAGCTACTTTAATATCTTGAGCAACTGTTCTTAAAATCACACCAAATCCTTTTGGTACTATGCTTTTTGCAAGTCGTTTTAAACGATCTTTTTCTCTATTATTCGTTATCTTTTGAGATACAGAAATTCTGTTAGAAAAAGGTACTAAAACCATGTATCTACCAGCAATTGAAAGTTCAGAACTAATACGCGGTCCTTTTGAAGATATCGGTTCTTTAACAATTTGAACCAATATTTCTTGACCCGATTTTATGACATTATCAATAGTTCCATTTTTATCAATATCTTTTTCAAACCTAAAATTCTTCAAAGAAAAATCTTTTAGTTTATTCGTACTTACCAGTTTTGTGAATTTTTTCAACGATAATAATTGCGGTCCTAAATCATGATAATGTAAAAAAGCATCTTTTTCACTTTTAACATCAACAAATGCTGCATTTAGACCCGATAATGTTTTCTTAATCTTGGCAAGGAAAATATCTCCTACCGAAAATTTATTGTCTATCGTTTCATTGTGTAATTCAACTAACTTTCCATCTTTTAATAAGGCAAAATCTATATCAGAGGAATTCGATCTAATAATTAATTCAGTTTTCACTCTGTTTAATTTTTATACCTAAATAAATATTTTTATATATTTATTGTAGATAGATTAATAATATAATTATAGGTTTTGATTAATCAAACGAAGTTTGTTTTACAAACCTCTATGTCAATGAACTTATCCTTAAATAAAAAATAAAAAACTGTTTGAAATATCTTTAGATCTTTCATTTTGAATGAAATACAATCATTATTTTAGAAATAAATGCATTTTAGTATTTCATTCAAAATGTCATAAAGACTCAAATTTCAAACAGCCCTATATTATTTTTTCTTTTTATGTCGGTTTTGTCTACTTCTTTTTTTACGTTTATGAGTAGAAATTTTACTGCGTTTTCTTTTTTTTCCGCTTGGCATAATTAAAACTGTATTTTTTTAAAATTATTTTTTAACCGGCACATTTTTTTTAACACTCTCTACAAAAACCTTAGCAGGTTTAAATGATGGAATATTGTGTGCTGGTATTTTAATTGTTGTGTTTTTAGAAATATTTCTGCCAGTTTTTTCAGCTCTTTCTTTTACAATAAAGCTTCCAAAACCTCTTAAATAAACGTTATTCCCATTATTCAATGATTCTTTAACCTCAACCATTAAATCTTCTACAACTCTTAATACATCTCCTTTTTCAATGCCAGATTTTTCTGAAATATTGGCAACTATTTCTGCTTTTGTCATTTTTTAATATTTATTGATTATTATTTATCCTAATTCAGGGCGGCAAATATATGACAAAATATCAATTTTAAAAAGCTAATTAATTAAAATTTAATAAGATATATTTATGTATCATTGTAAAACAATGTTTTTTAATGAATTTTTCTAACCTTTTAATACACTGGTATTTAATTAACCAAAGGGATTTACCTTGGCGAAAAACAAAAGATCCGTATAAAATTTGGCTATCTGAAATTATTCTTCAGCAAACAAGAGTTGCGCAGGGCATTGTTTATTACTTAAGATTCTTAGACCGATTTCCAACAATTCTTGATTTGGCTAAAGCCGATGAGGATACAATTTTAAAACTTTGGCAAGGTTTGGGTTATTATACACGTGCTCGAAATCTACATCATACCGCTAAATATATTGTTGAACAATATAAAGGTGAATTCCCTACAGATTATAATAAAATTATAAGTCTCAAAGGAATTGGTGAATACACTGCTGCTGCCATTACTTCTATATGTTTTAATGAACCTTATGCTGTACTAGATGGAAACGTTTATCGTGTGTTATCGAGATATTTTGATATAAACACACCAATTAATTCAACTGAAGGGATCCAACATTTCAAAAAACTATCACAGTCTTTGATTAATATTAAAAGTCCGGGCAATCACAACCAGGCTATAATGGAGCTTGGTGCCACAATATGTACACCAAAAAATGTTCTTTGTGACTCTTGTCCGTTAAATGAAAATTGTCTGGCATTACTAAATAATACTTTTAGGTCGCTCCCTGTTAAAATTAAAAAAATCAATATTAAAAAACGTTATTTTAATTTTTTGGTATTAGACATATCAGATAATTATACCATTTTAGAAAGAAGAAAAGAAAAAGATATATGGCAAAATTTATTTCAGTTTCCATTGTACGAATCAGTCGGTAATATTGATCATAAAGAACTAATTAAAACAAATACTTTTAAAGAATTAATTGGAAAAACAGATTATAAACTACAAATTTTCAACAGCAAACCTATTATCCATAAACTAACGCATCAACACATTTATACAAATTTTTGGATAATTAAAACCCAATCTCGCCAAAAAGGTAGTGTAGAATGGGAAAATATATATAATTTTGCAGTCCCTACGCTTATTCATAACTTTATTGAAAATTTTAAAAAATAATTTATATTTGTGGTATATTTGATAAGCTAAAAAAAACAATATGGCAAGTTCACTAAATAAAGCAATGCTTATAGGGCATTTAGGAGATGATGTTAAAATGCACTATTTTGATGATAGTAATAGTTTAGGCCGCTTTCCTGTTGCAACAAACGAAACTTATACAAACAAACAAACAGGCGAAAGGATCACAACTACTGAATGGCATAATGTTGTGGTACGTAATAAATTGGCGCAACTTTGCGAAAAATATTTAAGCAAAGGTGACCGGGTATACATTGAAGGTCGAATAAAAACTCGACAATGGGAACAAGATGGTATAAAAAAATATACTACAGAGATCCATGCAAATGAAATGACCTTTTTAAGCACAAAAAAAGATCTTAGTCAAAATCAGCCAGTTTCACCCACTCAACCAAAACCTGTTGAAAACAAAATTAAGGATACAAAAAAAGATGATCTACCCTTTTAATATATCCTTTTTTATTAACTGAAATTCATTTAATTTGGATTCATTCATCAATTCTATTGATTGGCATATTGTTCTTAGTGTAATTTCACTAATAATATTACTTTTTTTATCAGCCTTGATCTCAGGTTCTGAAATTGCGTTTTTTTCTCTATCAAAAACTGATCTGGATAACGATGGAAACACAAATAAAAACCATGAAATTGTAGTTGATCTATTAAATAAACCGCAAAAACTGTTGGCTACAATTTTAATATCAAATAATTTTATAAATATTTTATTTGTCTTGATCTTTGCCTATACAGGTGATTATTTTTTTGGAAATATCCATTCAATAATAATTCGATTTATTATAGAAATTATTTTAGTTACCTCCTTACTGCTACTGTTTGGTGAAGTTTTACCCAAAGTTTATGCAAATAGAAATGCCTTAAAATTTGCCTATTTTATGGCTAAACCTTTAAAAGCTTTAAATGTGTTTTTAACATTTTTAAGTGTTCCTTTATTAAAATTGACAAATGTTGTTGAAAACAAAATCAATAAAAAAAATTCTGACTTTTCTGTTGAAGTACTTTCTCAAGCTTTAGAATTAACTTCATCAAATGCTACAACTAAAGAAGAAAAAAAAATACTTCATGGTATTGTTAGTTTTGGAAATACAGAAACAACACAAGTGATGTGCCCACGTATGGATATATTTGCACTTTCTAAAAACGAAGAATACGCGGAAGTAATTAAACAAATCATTAAACATGGTCATTCAAGAATACCGGTTTATGAAAATAACATTGATACAATAATTGGAATCTTATATACAAAAGATTTAATACCACATATAAATAAAAAAATCTTTAAATGGAATAAAATAATCAGAGAACCATTTTTTGTTCCTGAAAATAAAAAACTTGATGATCTTTTAAAAGAGTTTCAAGAGATGAAAAACCATCTAGCAATTGTTGTTGATGAGTACGGAGGGACATCAGGCATCATTACACTAGAGGATATCATTGAAGAGATTGTTGGCGATATTAGTGATGAATTTGATGATCAGGATCTATCCTATTCAAAGATCGATGAAAATAATTATTTATTTGATGGAAAAACTACTCTCAAAGATTTTTTTAGATTACTACAAATTGATGATTCAATATTTGAAGATAATAAAAATGAAGCAGAAACCCTTGCCGGTTTTATTCTAGAGATAACAGAAAGATTTCCCAAAAAGAATGAAACTATAAAGTTTAAAAAATATAAATTTACTATTGAATCAATCGATAAAAAACGCATCAAACAAATTAAAGTTACTTTACCAAAACATAAATAAATGAACATTTTTAATCAATTCTTAAAACAAAACATATTACTTTTTGGTATTTTTCTTTTATCAATTATTTTTACTTTAAACTCATGTGCTAATGATGCCTTACCAAAACCAAAGGCACAATTAAGATTAGAATATCCTGAACCTGCCTATTTAAATATGCAAAGTAATTGCCCTTATTCATTTGAATTATCAAATCAGGCAAATGCAAAGATTAATTCTAAATGTTGGATCAATATTGAATACCCTAAATTAAATGCCAGTATCAATATAACTTACCGTTCTATTGACAATAATTTAAAAGAATTATTTCAAGAATCAGAAAAACTTACATTTAACCATTCTATTAAAGCAGATAAAATTAGTTCATTGCCCTTTGAAAACTTAGTTAACAAAACCTATGGTGCCATTTTTAAAGTAAGTGGAAATGCTGCTTCTCCCATACAATTTCACCTTACTGACAGCACCAAACACTTTTTAACAGGTGCGGTTTATTTCAACGTAAAACCTAACTACGACTCTATATTACCCGCTGTAAATTATTTAGAAAGAGACCTAAAACATTTGATGGAAAGTTTAGAGTGGCAAAAATAAATTTCTTTTCTTTTAAAAAAATATTATTACTACTCAAAATTTGTTTGTAATTAGCTAATATTAGGGTTAATAATGCTAATTGGTCAGGTATTCTTAGGCATTTTAACTTTATGAAAAAGTAAAGGCCAAGTTCCTGTTTTTTTTAGGAGTAACACATCAACTTATTGGATTACTTTTTTAATAAGTTTGCTTCTTTTATATTTTTCACTTTGCAGAAGGTCAAAAAATAAGGCATAAAAAAACCGTTATTTAAAAACGGTTTCTTTTAAACATTAAATGTTAGAGAATAAATGGTATTAAATCTCAAGGCAAGCCCTGAATTCAATTATAGGAATCGACCCAAGTATCGAGGTATTAACTTTGATCCCGCTAAAAAATCGGGATTAGTTCAACGAATATTTTGAGAGTTCGTTTTTAAACTCCTCAAAATTGAGTTTCACTAATAAAAACTCTTACATTTTTTCAGCTGTAGCTTTAACTGAATCAACAACTTTTTCAGCATCTGATTTCAATGAATCGATAACCTCACTTGTTGCTTCTACTGCGCCTTCAGCAGCTTCTTTAGTTGCATCAGCTGCATCTTTTGTAGCGTCAACTGCTTTATCTGCAGCATCACTTACTG
This sequence comes from Flavobacteriia bacterium, assembly GCA_030617765.1. Classification (GTDB taxonomy): domain Bacteria; phylum Bacteroidota; class Bacteroidia; order Flavobacteriales; family Flavobacteriaceae; genus Namhaeicola. The sequence continues at coordinate 6,650 of JAUWUU010000125.1, forward strand.
TCTCAACAGCATCTTTAATATCTTTTTCTGCACCTTTTTTTGCTTCAGTACATGAAACAGCAATTACACTTATTAAAGCAATTGCTAAAAACCCTTTTACTAATTTCAT
>JAUWUU010000101.1 GCA_030617765.1 Flavobacteriia bacterium
GGGCTTACTATCTAAATATTGATATGCATTTTGGATCGTCAACACTTCATTTAATATATATGCTGAAGCACCTCCGGGAACATCCTCATCGATCACCATTAAGCGATTTGTCTTTTCAACACTTTTTACAATATCATGAGACAGATCAAAAGGCATTAAACTTTGAATATCGATCACTTCGCAACTAATGTTAAACTGAGCTAGTTGTTCCGCAGCTTCTATTACTAATTTTAATGTAGATCCATAGGATACAAGAGTAATATCAGTTCCCTCCATAATAGTTTCTACTACCCCAACCGGTGTTCTGAAAGCACCAAAATTATTGGGTTGTTTTTCTTTAAGACGATAGCCATTCAGGTTTTCAATGATTAATGCAGGATCGTCACTTTCTAACATTGTATTGAAAAAACCAGCAGCTTTTGTCATATTGCGTGGAACCAAGATACAAACTCCTTTTAAAAAATTGTTCATACCGCTCATAGGTGATCCGGAATGCCATATACCTTCTAATCTATGACCTCGTGTTCTAATAATTAACGGAGCTTTTTGACGACCGGCACTTCTATAATGCAAAGAAGCCAAATCATCACTTAATGCTGGAAGTGCATATAAAACATAATCCAAATATTGAATCTCGGCAATAGGACGTAAACCTCTCATGGCCATACCAATACCTTGACCAATAATTGTCATTTCACGAATTCCAGTATCACTTACTCGCATTTCCCCAAATTTCTTCTGAAGACCTTCCAACCCTTGATTAACACCTCCAATATACCCGGTATCTTCACCAAAGATCAGCGTTTCAGGGTGTTTTGTAAATATTTTATTAAAATTGTCACGTAAAATTGTTCGAGCATCAACTTCTATAGCATTTTCATCAAAAGAGGGTTTTACTTCAGCAATATTAATGGCTGCTTTTTCTGACTCACTATACAAATGGGAGCTATATTTTTTTTGATAAAAATCTTTATAGTTCTTAATCCAATTTTGTAAATTGACTTTTGCTGTAAAATCTTCATCTATCAAATAGCGTAAAATTTTTCGGGCATAAACTAAATTAGTTCTGATCTGAACCTCTTCATCAGCAGTAAATTCTTTGATGAGTTTATTGATAAAGGGAGCATTTTTTGAGTTTTTTGCAACTTCTTTTAAAATTGTCAATAATTCAGTAGCATCTTTTTTAAGAGGATTTTTAAATCCATCCCAAGCATTTCTTTTTGCTAGTCGAGCTTCTTTTTTTGCTTCCTTTTCAATAGCTTCAATTTCTGCTTCGTTATTTACAAAACGATAAATATCACCTTTTTCATCTTCAATCTTGTAATTTAAGATCCATGCACGCATTTTGGTATTACAATCAATACTCTTTTCATAATCTAAGCGATCTTTACTTTTGTAACGTTCATGTGATCCTGATGTTGAATGACCAATGGGTTGCATTAGATCGGTTACATGGATAATTACCGGTACATGTTCGTCACGTGCAATTATATCTGCTTTTTTGTATACATCAATCAAAGCTGGGTAATCATTGCCTTTAACAGTAAAAATTTCACAACCATTCTTACCGTCTTCTCTTTGAAAACCTTTAAGAATTTCAGATATATTTTCTTTTGTAGTATGATATTTAGCAGGAACAGATATGCCATATTCATCATCCCAAATGCTGATAATCATCGGCACTTGGAGAACTCCGGCAGCATTGATAGTTTCCCAAAATGGACCTTCGCTGGTACTTGCATTTCCAATAGTACCCCACGCCACTTCATTACCTTTGATAGAAAAATTCGTAAAATCTTCTAATCCTTTAACATTACGAAAAATTTTTGAAGCCTGAGCTAAACCTAATAAACGAGGCATTTGGCCTGAAGTACTTGAAATATCAGAGCTAGAATTTTTTTGTTCAACGAGATTTTTCCAGGTGCCGTCTTCATTTAAAGAATGTGTGGCAAAGTGATTGTTCATTTGGCGTCCACCTGATTCCGGAGCATTTTTGATATCAGAATCACCATATAAATTGGCAAATAGTTGTTGTGGGGTTAAAGCTCCAATACTCATCATAAATGTTTGGTCTCGGTAATAACCTGAACGCCAATCTCCATTTTTGAAGACTTTTGCCATAGCAAGTTGGGGAACTTCTTTACCCCCACCAAAAATACCAAATTTAGCTTTTCCGGTAAGTACTTCTCTTCTGCCTAATAAGCTACATTCTCTACTAATTATAGCTGTTTTGTAATCATTTAGAACTTCATTTTTAAAATCTTCGAAAGATATTTTTTGAGGAGAACTATTTGATGTTATTGTCATATTTTTTGCGCCTTTTTGGTTTCACAAATATACAAAATAAATTGAGAATTATTAGGGTGGTGTATTGAGGGATATTTAGAAATAAATACCTGATTATTAATCGTATAAGTATTTTTTTTATATTTAAGGTATGGGTTTTAATACAAATGATAACACTAATCGAATTATTTTGATTTTAACATTAGAAAAGAGGTTTTTAGTAAAATCCTCTTCTAATAAAAGTATAAATTTTAGTGGGATCTGCAGTAAGCACAAATCTGATTTTTGTAGCGTATTCTGGTTGTGCAGGTTCAAAACCTAAACTGGATTGTAATGGAAAGTATAATTCTAAGAAATTATGAATAAAATTAAATCTAATACCGCTATCATATCTGAAAAATGGATTATCACTTTTATTTTTAACAAATCCGGCATCTGCATAGATCTCGATCCAACGCCAAACACTCACACTGATATTTGTACTTGCGAGCCATTGATTAGAGTATTTGTTTTCAAAAATCGATTTAAATCCCCCATCTGAAATAATGATTTCCTGACTAAAAAAACCTGAATCTTCCGATCTTCCCATATAACTTTTTTCAAATAAATAATCACTGGGTCTGTCTAAAGCAAAGCTAAAAAAATCGGTTGTTGTATTATTAAATAAAAAAGTACCAAAAAATAATCTAAAGTCAAATTGTTTGTTCTTATTTGTTAGTTTACGATATCTAAAATCTAAAGAAATTTTACTAAAATTCACATTGTATTGAAAATCTACAAAATATCTTAGATCATTAATAATATTAGGCTGAGAATAACCATAACGAATATCTAAAATATTATAGTTGTCACTTTCTTTTTCAACTACACCTTGCGGTATTTCTTTGTCAACAATATTATATTTGACCAATAATGCACTACCACCTACGTCTCGCAAAGATTTTCGGTTAAACTGTATTAAAAAATAGGGGTTTAACTTTCTGTAAAACAAATCCTTATCATAATGAGATTGACTTCCAGATATACCGGTGCTATATCTGTAAACAATTGAGTTTTCAGGTAAATATTGGTATGATAAATATAATGAACCGATCAAACTCTGGCTTTTAAAAGCATAGGCGGGTGTTATACCAAACAACCATTTCTTTTTAAACATTGCCTGATTGTACAACTGGGGTCCAAGTATCAGTCCGTCATAATAATTATACTCGGAATAAATATTATAAAAGATTTGATTGTAATATGGGTCTTCAATATCTTTAAAAAAAGTAAATTTCAAAGGTCTGTTTAGTATTTTTTTATCAATTTTTTCCCAATTGTCCCGTAAGTTAACCTCAGGATATAGGTATTCGTAATTTAGTGATATTCTGTCAAAACCATTTCTGGGAATTGTAACGGTTTTAGATGAATCAATATTTTTTATCCATTTTTTGTATAAAATTTCTTTTTTATCCACACCGTAAAGAGCAACGGGTGCTATCATATTACTCTTATTTACAATTTTTACAACAAGAGAATCTTCCTTTTTTTTAACACTCTTTATAGTATAATCGATCTTTTTTTTGGTTTGAATATAATCGACAAAAAAAGCATCCAAATTTTTATCTGTTTTATGGGTAATGATCTCTTTAAAATCATCACTTTTACTTAACTGTAATACATTTTCTGTATAAAATTGTTGAATGCTTTTTGCAACGATTGAGTCATTTAAAACACCATCTAAAAAGCGTAAACCTATTCCGGCTTTGTATTTATTTACAATTTTTTGGTTAAAATTAGAAAGTGAATCAGCTCTTGTTATCAATGATTGGTCTAAATTCTTTCTGGCAGCAAATTGATAAACAAAGGGATATTTTCCGTTAAAATCTAATTTTGCCAAACTGTATTTTCGATACCCCCATATTTTTGATATATTGCCGGTTGCTTTTATTTCGGGATAGTATTTTGAAACATATTTGATCATCATATAGATCTGTATGCCATCAGCAAGCCAGTAATCGTTCCTTTTATTGACTAAAATTGTATTGTCTATATATTTTTTAGTCAAAGCTTTAAACATTTTAATATCCCATTCGAAGGTGTCACTAAAAGGTGTTAAAGATTTGGGTAATTGGTTTAGACCATATACAGGATTTTTTTTATAAGTAATATCATTAACCAATAATTTTTTATGAGGGTACTTTCCAAGAAAATCAGAAATAAAATCCAGTTGCCTGTTTAAGATATCTGTTTTTAAAGGAATGGTTAGATTTTTACTTTTCAAATTTGATATAACCTCAATTGAATCAGTAAGATAATTGTCAAAACTGCTCAATAATTTTATGCTTAATTCAATATCTGTTCTGCTGTTTCCATGTAAATGATAAAGAACTCGACTATCTCTAATTTGCATTTCAATGTCTAGATCAGAATGAAGCGAAAAACCCCTGGGAACTTCAAAATCTATTTTATAATTTGTGGGATCGATATATAGATCATCTATGTCCAGATTGCTCATCACATGCCATTTACCATCAAAAACAGCTGGTGTTATATACCAATATCGTAAATTATAATTGTTTTCATTAAAACCATAAAGGGTAAAATTATCAATAGGAATTTTAACTGTGTATTGAATATTTAAGGTAATATTTTTTTTTGGTAATAGTGAATTTGGAAGTACGACCTTTACAATATCATTGGCTTCAGAAAGTTCATGCCAACTAGAAACTTGATGATCGACATCAATATTTTTAATTGTAGAATATCCTCTTTTTTGAATTTTTGCAAAGTATAGACTTTTGTCATAATTCTCGATCAATCTTTTTGACAAAAGTGTTTTTCTGTCTTTATAAGCATTGGCCCAATTATGTAAATAAATAGTGTCTAATATATCAGAAGAGTTGTTATAAAATGTTATATCTTGCTGTATTTCAATGGTCTGTAATTTAGGATCTAATTTTGCATTTATTGATATTTCATTTGTTTGTGCCAATACATTCAAATGATAGATAAAGAATAAAAACGGTATGAAATAAATTTTGCGCAATTTTTATACTGATTTATTTATTATGCGATTAGAAATTCGGTTTTAAATGATGTTTTTTATAGAAAGTATCAATTATGTCAATCACTTCATCTGCTTCATCAACAATTGTAAAAAGATCAAGATCCTTCTTGCTAATGTTATTGAATTCAAGAAGTACAGTTTTTTTTATCCAATCTAAAATTCCATTCCAAAATTCACTTCCTACCAAAATAAGCGGGAATTTTCCAATTTTCTTTGTTTGAATTAAGGTCATGGCTTCAAATAATTCATCTAAAGTCCCAAATCCTCCAGGCATAGCAACAAATCCTTGTGCATATTTTACAAACATTACTTTACGAACAAAAAAGTAATCAAAATCCAGATTTTTATCATTATCAATATAAGGATTGTCTTTTTGCTCAAAAGGTAGATCAATATTCAATCCCACTGAAATTCCACCACCACGTCTGGCTCCTTTATTACCTGCTTCCATAATACCAGGACCTCCTCCGGTAATAACGCCATAACCGTTTTGAGTTAATTTAAAGGCAATATTTTCAGCCATTTCATAATATTTCTCTCCTGGTTTTGTTCTGGCAGAACCATAAACACTTACACAGGGTCCAATTCGACTCAATTTTTCATAACCATCAACAAATTCACTCATTATTTTAAATATCGCCCATGAATCATTGGTTTTGATCTCGTTCCATGTTTTTTGCTTGAGCTTTTCACTAATTCTTTTATCTTCTGATGGGGTCATAATTAAATATTTATTTTTTTTAAACTAATAAACCTGCTAAAGTAATTCTTTTTTAAGAAACTGACCTGTATAGCTATTTTTAACAGTTACAATTTCTTCAGGAGTGCCCTCAAAAAGTATTTCACCACCTTTTACACCACCTTTTGGCCCAATATCAATTATAAAATCAGATAATTTAATAACGTCTAAATTGTGTTCAATAATGATAACCGTATTGCCTTTATCAGCTATTTTATTCAAAACCTGCATTAAAATATTTATGTCTTCAAAGTGTAAACCAGTAGTTGGTTCATCTAAAATATACAAAGTATTTCCGGTATCCTTTTTTGACAATTCAGTTGCAAGTTTAATACGTTGTGCCTCACCACCTGATAAGGTTGTTGATTGTTGACCTAAAGAGATATAACCTAAACCTACATCCTGAATAGTTTTTAATTTCCGGTAAATTTTAGGAATTGGTTCAAAAAAGTGAACAGCTTCGTTTATGGTCATGTTTAAAATGTCAGAAATTGATTTCCCTTTATAACGAATTTCCAGAGTTTCTCGTGTAAATCTCTTACCTTGACAGGTTTCGCATTCTACTTCAACATCAGGTAAAAAATTCATTTCTATCACTCTTACTCCACCGCCTTTGCAGGTTTCACATCGACCATCTTTAACGTTAAAAGAAAATCTACCGGGTTTATAGCCTCTTATTTGAGCTTCAGGAGTTTTAGAAAATAAATTTCGAATTTCACTAAAAACACCGGTATAAGTGGCAGGATTGGATCGAGGCGTTCTTCCTATGGGACTTTGATCAATATCAATAATTTTATCGATATGTTCTATTCCTTTAATTGATTTGTAGGGTAGTGGTGTTTTTACGGCATTATAAATATGTTGATTCAAAATTGGATACAGCGTTTCATTGATCAAGGTTGATTTTCCACTTCCGGAAACTCCTGTAACACAGATCATCTTACCCAACGGAACTTCAAGCCTAACATTTTTTAGATTATTTCCGGTAGCTCCTGTTAATACAATCTTTTTATTATTTCCTTTTCGTCTTTGTTTAGGAATTTTGAATTGTTTTGTGCCATTTAAATATGCCGCGGTTACGGTATTATTTTTCAGTAGTTCTTCTGGTGTTCCACTGCTAATGATCTCACCTCCATGACGTCCTGCTTCAGGACCGATATCGATTACATAATCAGATGATACAATCATCTCTTTATCGTGTTCAACAACCAATATTGAGTTGCCAATATCACGTAATTTTTGTAAAGATTCAATTAATTTTTGATTGTCGCTTTGATGTAAGCCTATACTTGGTTCGTCTAAAATATATAAAACACCCACGAGTTGTGAACCAATTTGAGTAGCCAATCTTATGCGTTGTGCTTCTCCACCGGATAAAGTTTTTGAACTTCTGTTTAATGTTAAATAATCCAAGCCAACATCAAGTAAAAATTGAATTCGAGTTTGAATTTCTTTTAAAATTTCAGTCGCAATTATTTTTTGTTTTTTTGAAAGTTTATTAGGTAGTTCTTTAAACCAATCAGCTAGATGTATGATGTCGAGTTCTGTTAGATCAGATATTGATTTATTGTTAATCTTAAAATTCAAAGACTCTTTTTTTAACCGTTTTCCATTACAAACTGAACAATTATTTTCTTTCATAAAAGTCTTTGCCCAACGCTTTAATGAACTGGAGTTACTATCGTTATATTGAGTTTGAATAAAATTAATAATTCCTTCAAAATCAATCTCATAATTTCTTGTAATACCCAATTCCTTAGAAGTAATATCAAATTTTTCTTTACCCCCGTAGAGTATTATTTCAAGTGCTTCTACAGGAATTTTTTCAATGGGATCTGAAAGAGAAAAATGATATTTTTCACCAATTAGATTCAACTGTTTAAAGATCCATGAGCTTTTTTGTTCACCAATAGGTGCAATCCCACCATTATTAATTGAAATTTTATTATTTGGAATAATTTTGTTTAGGTTTACTTCATAAACTCTACCAATGCCATTGCAATGTTTACAGGCTCCTTTTGGGGAATTAAATGAAAATGTGTTGGGTTCTGGTTTTGGATAAGAGACCCCGGTAGTAGGACACATTAAATTCCGACTAAAATATCGAAGTCCATCGTTATCAATATTAATAACCATAAGCGTATCATCACCGTGATACATTGCAGTTTTTAATGTTTCATTTAATCGTTTACCAATTTTTTTATCAATAAGTAGTCTGTCAATAACAATTTCAATATCGTGTGTTTTATAACGATCTAGTTGCATCCCTCTTTCAATTTCTTTTATTTCTCCATCAACTCGAACGCGGATAAAACCTTGTTTGGCAATGTTAGCAAACAATTCCCTGTAGTGACCTTTTCTTGATTTAATAATTGGAGCCAAAATCATAATTTTTTGTCCTTGGTATTCATTCAAGATTAGTTCTGCAATGTGTTCATCACTATAACTTACCATTTTATCACCTGTATTATAGGAAAAGGCCTCACCGGCTCTGGCATATAACAAACGAAGAAAATCGTAAATTTCAGTAATAGTACCTACAGTAGAACGTGGACTTTTACTAGTAGTTTTTTGTTCAATAGCGATTACGGGAGATAATCCTTCAATTTTATCAACATCAGGTCTTTCTAGGCTGCCTAAAAACTGACGGGCATAGGCTGAGAAAGTTTCAATATATCTCCGTTGACCCTCAGCGTAAATTGTATCAAACGCTAATGAAGATTTACCACTACCGCTTATACCGGTAATAACTACCAATTGATCACGGGGTATTTTTACATCAATATTTTTTAAATTGTGTACTCTGGCCCCTAAAACTTCAATGTAATTTTTTTGTTTTGGCATAAATTATTCAGAAAAAGTGCAAATTTAAACAAATGATATTTATTCGTGAGACTCTAAAAAATTTATTTCCATTTTTTAGTTAGTCGAACCCGCCTTGCCGGCGTGGC
>JAUWUU010000117.1 GCA_030617765.1 Flavobacteriia bacterium
ATAATATATCTGTGATCATTACCGCCATAAAAATGATCATGATTTCATTAAAGTAAAATTCACTGGGAACAAAAATTCCTTTACGGGCAACTTCCATCATACCACTTGAAAAAACAGCACCAAAAGCAATACCCAAACTGGCAACAATCATTATGGTTTTAAAAGAAACAGCTTTAGAGCCAATCGCAGAATTTAAGAAATTTACAGCATCATTACTTACACCCACTACAAGATCCGCTATTGCTAAAATTGCCAGCGCTACTACCATTAATAAATAAACATTTTCCATTTATAAAAATTTTGAGTTATTACTTAAAACTATAGGATAAATTTTAATCTTTATTCTGAAATTGAATCCAAAAAAACTAACCATAAATTTAAACTAAATGTTTAAATAAATTTACATAAATGAAAATTATTAAATGATTTCTAATAAAAAATATTCTATATAGATCTGGAAAGGTATATTTCAAAAAAATGTACCTTGCAAAATCTAAATTTTAATCATGAACTGGGAACAATTACTCTCTTTAAAACGGTATGGAGATACACAAAAACGATTGCGAATTGAACAGGATGAAACCAGATTGGGTTTTGAAGTAGATTATGACCGAATTATTTTTTCAGATTCATTTAGAAGTTTACAAGACAAAACACAAGTAGTACCACTTTCAAAAACTGATTTTGTTCATACACGCCTTACACATAGTCTGGAAGTTTCTGTGGTTGCCCGTTCATTAGGTAGAATTGTAGGTAAACATATTATTGCAAAATATCCCAATTTAAAAAAGAAAGGTTATCAGGCCAATGATTTTGGGGCAATAGCAGCAGCAGCGGCGCTTTCTCATGATATTGGCAACCCTCCATTTGGTCATAGTGGCGAAAAAGCAATTGGAGAATATTTTATTTCCGGAAACGGAGCAAAATTTAAAGATCAACTAACAAAAAAGCAGTGGCAAGACCTGATCGATTTTGAAGGAAATGCAAATGGATTCAAAATTTTAACTGAAACAAAAAATGGAATTAAAGGTGGATTGCGTTTGTCGTATGCTACCTTAGGAGCATTTCTTAAGTATCCCAAAGAATCTTTACCTAAAAAACCTAGTAAAAATGTTGTAGATAAAAAGTATGGGCTTTTTCAAAATAATATTTCTTTTTTTAAAGAAGTAGTTCATGAACTCGGTTTAAATAAGCTAAGGAATGATGAACACTTAGCATACACCAGACATCCTTTGGCTTTTTTAGTTGAAGCTGCTGATGATATTTGCTATACTATTATTGATTTTGAAGATGGTATCAATTTAGATCTGGTTTCTGAAGATTATGCTTTAGAATATTTAATAAATTTGGTTAGAAATTCAATAAATACCAAAAAATACCATTCATTACAAAACACAAAAGATAGAATTAGTTATTTAAGAGCATTGGCCATAGGTAATTTAATTCAGGAAGCAGCTAAAGTATATATTGAAAATGAAGAAGATATCTTACAGGGGGAATATAAAAATTCTTTACTTGAGAAGTGTAAATATGAGGCACAGATCAATGATATTATAAAGATCAGCATAGAAAAAATATATAAAAGTAAAGATGTTGTGGAAAAAGAAATTGCAGGATATAAAATAATTGCAGATCTATTAGACGTTTTTATCTCAGCAATTAATAATACTTATAATCTTTCTGCATCAAATTATGATAAATTAATTCTATTACTTCTTCCTGAAAAATTCAGAGAAATATCTGATGATCTATATACTAGGATTTTAAATACCTGTGATTTTATAGCTGGTTTATCAGATGGTTATGCCATTTTAATTCACAAAAAAATAAAAGGAATTGATCTCCAATAAAAATGGTTATTACACTGATTATGAAAAAGTGCTAAATTTTACAGAGAAGAAGAAGTTTTAGTTAAAAACTATATAAAATTCCAACACCAAGTTTCTGCATAAATTGTATTCTGGCCTCAAAAATTTCTATTTCACCATCTTCATTAACTTCTTTATATTTTATATCATCATCAAAAAGTAGATGCATACCTATGTTTGCTTCAAAAAATTTATTTATTTTAAATTTAAAATCTAATCGCCAATCTACATCAATATTCCCAAAGTTGTTAAAATAATCCGTATACAATGACAACTGATTCAACATAGCTACATTTTTAAAAATCTCTGATTCCCATCGTCCTTGAATTAAAGCACCAAATTCTATCCTTGTATTTTTTCCATTTTCAACTCCAAAAGCACCTTCTTCTGATAATTTATCGTCATAAACAAAAGTTGATTTAAAAGTTAATGGCGATAAATAAATGGTAAGATCTTTAGGCTTTAAAATATACTGTGCTCCAGCTCCAAAAAACAGATAAGCAGGAGCAAAAAACCTTGATATTGGATTTTCAGTATCCGGATATTTATAACCGTCAGTAAATTGAGTATTAAAATTAAATTTCATGGAATAATACCATTTAGAACTAACATCTCTTTTATACCCAAAAGTTGAATTTAATCTGATTTCATCATCCGTTTTTCTAAGCTCTCTATCTTCCTGTTTATTCAACCCATAATGCATTCTAATTTCATTCTCCCAAAGAATATTTTTATTTTCATAGGTTCTGGTAAAATTAACTTTTAACAAACCTGCAATAGAATTAACACCTCCGGCATTCCAGTTCTTAAAAGCTACTTGATTGAAATCAAATGCTATACTATTTTCATTTTTCCACCATTCTGGATCAACAACACGAACAATTTTATTCATCTTAATTTGATTGACTTGTTCCGGTATATTAAATATCTCAATTTTATAATCAAGCTTCGTACCGATAAAGTTTTTAGCTTTAGGTTTTACAACATAAGAAGTGTCATTTGTAAACTCGTTAATTTTCATCCTGTAACGAGGTGTAAAAAGAGTGTCTTTACCGTAAGAATCAACAGATACAATATAATAGGGTTTTAAAAGAGAATCCAATAATTTCTTATTTATAGAGATTAATTCGACTCTAAAAACTTTATTATTCATTAAAATATCAATATTATCAAACCCTTTAGAATTCAAAATTATTTGTGAAGTGTCTATATGAATTATAGCCTTAGAAGTTTCTAAAACTTTAGCAGAATCTCTTATCTGAGCATATGAAAAAGAAGAAATAAGAATAAAAAATATGATAAAAATAGTTTTCATTTTATTAGTAAAATTTAATCCTTTAAAACTGATTTAACCGTTTCATAAAGTGCAGCTTCATTTAATCCAGCTAATTGTAAAAGTTCTTCAATGCTACCTTGTTCAATAAATTGATCAGAAATTCCAATATTCTTAATTGTATTCTTATACTTATTTTGATTGGCAAATTCTAAAATAGCACTACCAAAACCTCCTTTTAAAACACCCTCTTCTATTGTTATTATTTTATCGAATTTTATAAATATTTTATTCAATATTATTTCATCCAATGGTTTTACAAAACGCATATTATAATGTGCTATAACTCCTTTAGGGAATTTTTTTACAATATTTTTAATTTTTTCACCAATTGTTCCAATAGTTAAAATTGCTAATTTTTCTCCTGTTGTTACTTCATCTCCTTCACCAATTTCAATTTTTTTAAAGGGTTGTTTCCATTTTTCCAAAGAGCCTTTCCCTCTAGGATAACGAATAGCTAACGGATTATCCAATCCTAATTGGGCAGTAAACATAATATTACGCAATTCAACCTCGTTCATAGGGGCAAAAACAATCATATTTGGAATAATTCTTAAAAAAGCTAAATCAAAAACTCCGTGATGCGTTGCGCCATCTTCACCAACTAAACCAGCTCTGTCTAAACAAAAAATTACGGGTAGATTTTGTATTGCAACATCATGAATAACTTGATCATAAGCTCGTTGTAAAAAAGTAGAATAGATTGCACAAAAAGGAATCATTCCCTGAGTAGCCATTCCTGCAGCCAAAGTCACAGCATGTTGTTCGGCAATCCCAACATCAAAAGCTCTTTCAGGAAATTCTTCAATCATATATTTTAAGGAACTCCCTGTAGGCATAGCGGGAGTTATCCCAATAATTTTTTTATTTTTTTTAGCCAATTCCACTAAAGTTAATCCAAAAACATTCTGAAATTTAGGTGGTTGAACAATAGTAGGTTTTGCGATTAACACTCCGGTTTTAGCATTAAATTTACCTGGTGCATGATAGGTTATTTGATCTAATTCTGCTTGACGGAGCCCTTTTCCTTTTTTTGTAATGACATGTAAAAATTTGGGTCCATTAATCGTTTTTAGTCTATTTAATTCCTCGATAAGAGCATTTAAATCATGCCCGTCAACTGGTCCTGAATAAGAAAAATTTAAAGCTTCAAAAATATTGTCCTGCTCATCGCATAAGCTTGTTTTACGAACTCCATTCCCCTTTTTTACTGAAGTTAAATAGTTTTTTAAGGCTCCAACATTTGGGTCAATACCCATTTCATTATCATTGAGAATGATCAATAAATTAGAATTTGAAACTCCGGCATGATTCAATGCTTCAAAAGCCATTCCACCTGCAATACTGGCATCTCCGATTATAGCAATATGATGTTTTTTTAAATCTCCTTTTAACCCTGAAGCGATTGCCATTCCCAAGGCTGCAGAAATCGAAGTAGAAGCATGACCAACGCCAAAAGCATCATAAATACTTTCATCTCTTTTTGGAAAACCAGAAATTCCCCCAAACTGTCTATTGGTATGAAAAACATCTCTTCTTCCTGTTAAAATTTTATGAGGATATGCCTGATGACCAACATCCCAGACTAAGAGATCATTAGGAGTATCAAAAACATAATGCAGCGCAATTGTCAATTCAACCACACCTAAACTAGAACCTAAATGGCCTTTTTTTTCAGAAACAATATCAATAATAAATCTTCTGATTTCCTGTGCCAAATCTGGTAATTCAGAGATCTTTAGTTCCTTTAAATCAGAAGGACTGTTAATATGTTCTAATTTATTTTTTTTCACAGAAACAAAACTACGATTATCTTTGATGTAAGCAAAAAACAACGCTTTAATTTGTTTATTCAATGAATAAAAATCCAATAGGTATCTTTGATTCAGGAGTAGGTGGCATCACAATTTATGAAGAAATTCACAAACTACTTCCTCATGAGAATATCATTTATTTGGCGGATAGTAAAAATGCTCCTTACGGAAATAAATCTGAAGAGAAAATTATTGAATTTAGTGTTAAAAACACAGATTTCCTTTTAGAAAAGGGTTGTAAAATTATTGTAGTTGCCTGTAATACTGCCTCAACAAATGCAGTTAAATATTTAAGAAAAAAATATGATATTCCATTTATTAGAGTACAACCGGCAATTAAACCAGCAGCTTTAAGTTCTAAAACAAAAAATGTTGGAATTTTAGCGACTAAAAGAACTTTAAAAAGTGATCTATTATTTGAAACCTCACAAAAATTTGCCCAGGGAGTTAGCGTTATTGAAAAAGTTGGGGAAGGTTTGGTTTCATTAATAGAATCTGATAAAATTCAATCCTCTGAAATGAATGATCTTTTGAATAAATATTTACAACCAATGCTTGAAAAAGATATTGACCATCTGGTTTTAGGTTGTACACATTATCCTTTTTTAACGACTCAAATTAAGAAAATCGTAGGTGATAAAGTTACGATTGTTGATTCGGGTGAAGCAATTGCACGCCAAACTAAAAATATTCTAAATAAGGAAAATCTACTTAATAAAAATAATACAATTCCTTACCAATATTTTTACAGCAATAAAGATCCGGATGTATTACAAAGAATTTTAAATCACTATGATGGTGATATGAAAGCTTATAAAATTGAATTTTAAGATGGAAAATCCTTTTAATGATGAATACTTTATGAAAAAAGCGTTTCAGGAAGCTGAAACAGCTTATATAAAGGGTGAAGTACCTATTGGAGCGGTAATCGTAATCAACGATCAAATCATTGCTCGAGCGCATAATTTAACCGAAACCTTAAATGACGTAACAGCTCATGCCGAAATGCAGGCATTTACAGCTGCTGCCGATTTTTTAGGTGGAAAATATTTACATAAATGTACTTTGTATGTTACTTTAGAACCTTGCCAAATGTGTGCAGGTGCAAGTTACTGGACGCAAATAGACAAAATTGTATTTGGTGCTTCTGATCTACATAGAGGTTTCAAACATTTTAAAACAACTTTGCATCCAAAAACCAAAGTAGTAGGTGGTGTGTTAGAAAAGGAGTGTGGTGAAATTATCAAACGTTTTTTTATCGAAAAAAGGAATTTGAATTAAAGGATATCCTAATGATTTTTTTTATCTTCATTTTGATTTTGAAATAAACGATATTTTGACATATCTTTATCTTTATAACGATGGTAAATGAATAAAGGCATAAAAACAAAAGCAAAGATCAAAACTCCAAATCCTATAAATTTTTCTCCTTGTCCTTCATTGTTTGAATTGATAAAAAACCCGTAGATCACCATTCCTGCAACAATAACAAAAATAATTTTTAAAACTAACTTCATAGTAACATAATATTAATGTGCAAAATTACAAAAAGTTATATCTTTAGAGTTTAAAATATCCATTCAATGTATAAAATTTATGTAGTTCTTTTTTTATTCAATATCAATTTAACCCAACAAATAATTTCTCAAAACAAAGTGAATGAAAATAATAAAAAACTGGTAATAGCACATCGTGGTGCTTCAGGGTATTTACCCGAACATACCTTGGAAGCAAAAGTAATGGCCTATGCAATGCATGCTGATTTTATTGAACAAGATCTGGTTTTAAGTGAAGATGGTGTGCCTATCGTAATTCATGATATCTATTTAGATGATGTTACTGATGTTGCATCAAAATTTCAAAATAGATCAAGGAAAGACGGGCGATATTACGTAATTGACTTTACGTATGAAGAATTAAAGCAGTTGGTTGTTTATGAGAGATTTAACCCTAAAACTAAAGAACAAGTATTCCCTGACAGATTTCCTATTGAAAACTCTACTTTTAGATTACACTCATTTCAAGATGAAATAGAGTTGATCCAAGGGTTGAATAAAAGTACTGGTAAAAATATTGGCATTTATCCTGAAATAAAAAATCCTGAATTCCATCGTGAAAATGGAAAAGATATTTCAAAGATTGTATTAAAAATTTTAAATAGTTACGGTTATAAAAACAAAACTGATAATTGTATTTTACAGTGCTTTGATGCAGTTGAATTAAAACGAATAAGAAATGATCTGAAAAGTGAACTCTTTTTAACACAATTAATTGAAATTCCCGGACAAGAAGAATTAATGTCTGAATATGCAACTTATGCAAATGCTGTTGGACCCTGGATTAAACTTCTATTTGCGGGATATGGTAAAAACGGAGAAATTATCTTTTCTGATTTGGTAAAAAATGCGCATAAAGCAGGTTTAAAGGTACATGCATTTACCTTTAGAGCCGATGAATTAGGTGATTTTTCTTCTTTTGAAAAACTGTTGGATTTTGGTTTAAATGGTGC
>JAUWUU010000048.1 GCA_030617765.1 Flavobacteriia bacterium
AGAGCTGGAGGTTTTGGTGCTTTAGATGTTTATGCAGTAGATATTTCTGAAATATACAATGAACCTGTTCTGTTAAATGAACCAATCAATTCAAATGCTGATGATTTTGCCTTTATCATAAATTCAAATACTCGTAAAGGATATGTTTCTTCAAATAGGGCAGGAGGTAAAGGAGATGATGACATTTATTCATTTATAGAAGAAGAACCCGTTAGTTTTAAATGTAAACAATTAATTACTGGTGAGGTGAAAGATAAGAATACAATGGAATTAATTAAAGGTGCTAATATTGTTTTAAAAGATTCAATTAATAATGAAATAGAAAATTTGGTTGTTAATGATGATGGAACTTTTTCTCTTTCTGTAGAGTGTGAAACAACCTATAATTTAGAAGGTCAAAAAGAAGGATATACATCTCAAACAAAATCATTTACAACTAATAATGAAGCTAATAAAAACACAAAATTATTAATTTTATTAGGAACTGGTGATATAATTTTTGCTTCTGAAATTGTACCGGAAGGACTACCTGAAGAACTTCCTGATGAAATAGTTAAAGTTAGACCAAGTACTTACATAGTAAATGTTGAACCAATATATTTTGAATTGAATTCTTCTTATCTTACAAAAGAGGCTAAACATGAATTGGATAAAGTGGTTGAACTGATGAATAGATATCCAGATATGATCATCGAATCTGGTTCACATACAGATTCGCGTGGTATTGAAGGATATAATATCTGGTTGTCTGATCGTAGAGCTAAATCAACAGTAAATTACATCATCGATAAAGGAATTGATGCAACAAGAATTGCAGGAAAAGGTTATGGTGAAACGCAATTGATCAATCAGTGTTCAGATGGAGTTAATTGTACTGAGGCTGAACACGCTAAGAATAGACGAACAGAATTTGTTATTTTAAAAATGTAATTTTTGATATCGCATTATAATAAAGCCTTCGATAATTCGTTGGCTTTTTTATGATATTTAATGTGATTAAAAATTACACTTTCATAAAAATTGCTAATTAAAAGAAAACATCATTGATGAAAAACTTATTTATAATTTTATTAATTATTTATTTAATTCCTGTTTCTGCACAATTAACAGCACCCAGTTATAGTGTCAATAATTTAAAAGCAAATTCTGAATACAGTGATTTTGGAACGACTTTCTTTGGAAAGAATAAAATTATTTTTTCTTCATCAAGGGGTAATAGTATTTCAAATAAAAAATGGGATGGAAATGATCAACCCTTTTTAGATCTTTATATTGGAGATGTTAAGCCAAATGGCGAAATTGAACATGTTAAACCTTTTTCACGGGCTGTAAATTCTAAGTATCATGATGCTTTGGTTACTTTTTCACCTGATTTGACAGAAGTATATTTTACATCAAATAATTATTTGCACGGAGAATTAAAATCGGGGAGTATTAAAATATTTAGAGCAACTATAGATAAAAATGGGCAATGGAAAAATTTCAAAACTTTGCCTTTTAATAGTGATAATTACGATACAGGACATCCGGTATTAAATGAAGATGGAACCAAGCTTTATTTTACTTCTAATATGCCCGGAGGTTTTGGTGATACTGATCTATATGTAGTAGCTGTAAACGAAGATCATTACGGAGTTCCGATAAATTTAGGGAATACTGTTAATTCAAAATATAAAGAATACACACCTTACATTGATGGTAATGTATTGTATTTTTCTTCTAACAGAAAAGGAGGATCTGGAGGTTTTGATATTTATATGACCAAACTTGATAAATCAATAACGAAACCAATAAATTTAAAAAAACCTATGAATAGTCGTAGTGATGATATTTCATTTATTATCAACAACGAAACTCAAAAAGGTTATTTTTCATCAAATAGAAGTGGAGGAAAAGGAGATGATGATATTTATTCTTTCAAACAAGAAACGATTAATCCGATTTGTGATCAAATAGCTACAGGTGTAATTGTAGATAAAATTACAGGTTTACCAATTCAAAATGCTTTTGCAACACTCTATGACAGTGAAGGAGAGAAAATAAGAAGAATTGAAACGATGAATGATGGTAAATTTAAATTTGAACTTGATTGTGGAAAAAATTATAAGATTACAGGAACTAAATTTGGGTATTTTGATTTCGAAAAAATTATTGAAACCAACCATGAAAATGGTTATAACAATGAATTGACAATTGTTTTGGATGAAAAAGAATTTGTTATTGTTAACAATAAAGAAATGCTGAATATTGTTCCGATTGAGTTTGAGTTGAACCAAGCAAAAATTAAAGAAGAATCTAAAGATGAACTGGCTAAAGTGGTCAGATTAATGAAAAAATATCCAAAAATGGTAATTGAATTTGGTGCACATACCGATGCCAGAGGTGGAGACACATACAATTTACGTCTTACACAACGAAGAGCTATTGAAACAGTTAACTATTTAATATCTTTAGGGGCTGATCAAAAGAAGATTACCGGAAAAGGATATGGAGAAACGGAATTGGCCAATCACTGTAAAAATAACGTAAAATGTACAGAGATTGAGCATTTACAAAATCGAAGAACTGAGTTTGTGGTGATAGCAAAATAGATATTAGAAATAATTATTAAAGATTATAAAGCATCCATATTTTCTATGGATGCTTTTTTTATTGTTTTCACTGTAAAAAGAGAGAAAATATGTATTTTTGCAAATTTATTAGAATTTGTAAAATAATGAATAATATTTTTAGAGAATATAAAGGACTAGATCTTACAAATGTAGCAGATGAAATCCTACAATATTGGAACGATAATAATATTTTTGAAAAAAGTATCAGTTCCCGTGAAGGGAAGAAATCCTTTGTTTTTTATGAAGGGCCACCTTCAGCAAATGGTTTGCCCGGTATTCACCATGTAATGGCTCGGACTATTAAGGATATTTTTTGTCGATATAAAACTGCACAAGGATTTCAGGTTAAAAGAAAAGCCGGATGGGATACCCATGGTTTACCAATAGAATTAGGTGTTGAAAAGGAATTGGGGATAACCAAAGAAGATATTGGAAAAACCATTAGTATTGAAGATTATAACAATGCTTGTAAAAAAGCTGTAATGCGTTATAGTGATGTTTGGGGAGATCTTACTAGAAAAATGGGATATTGGGTCGATATGGAGGATCCGTATATAACCTATAAACCAAAGTACATGGAAACACTTTGGTGGTTGTTAAAACAAATGTATAATAAAGGATTATTATACAAAGGTTATACTATTCAACCCTATTCTCCAAAAGCCGGAACTGGTTTAAGTTCACATGAATTAAACCAACCTGGAACCTATCAGGATATTACCGATACTACTGTTGTTGCACAGTTTAAAGTGAAACCACAAAGTGAGCAAGAGAAACCTCTACCCTTTGGGGAGGATTTAGGAGGGGCTATTTACTTCCTGGCATGGACAACAACTCCATGGACATTACCCTCAAACACTGCTCTTACAGTTGGTAAAAAAATTGATTATGTAGTTGTTAAAACTTATAATCAATACACGTTTGAACCAATAAATGTTGTTTTGGCTAAAGCATTAGTAAATGTACAGTTTGATAAGAGATTTTATCAGGTTGAAAATCAAACTGAATTATCGTCTTATAAAACTGAAGATAACCCGTCTGCTGGCGTGGCAGGAAAAATACCGTATTATATTGTAAATTCTTTGAAGGGCAAAGATCTTTTAGATATTAAATATGAACAATTATTGCCCTATGCTTTGCCTTATCAAAATGCCGAAAATGCTTTTAGAGTAATTGCGGGAGATTTTGTTACAACCGAAGATGGAACTGGTATTGTTCATACAGCACCTACTTTTGGTGCTGATGATGCTCTGGTAGCAAAACAAGCAAAACCAGAAGTACCACCAATGCTTGTTTTAGATGATAATAATAATCCTATTCCTTTAGTTGATCTACAAGGTAGATTTACCAAACATATGGGAGAACATGCCGGAAAATATGTAAAAAATGAATATTATGATGAAGGAGAATCACCTGAAAGATCGGTAGATGTTGAGCTGGCAATTAAGTTGAAAGAAGATAATAAAGCTTTTAAAGTTGAAAGATACAAGCATAGTTATCCTAATTGTTGGAGAACTGATAAACCGATTTTATATTATCCTCTAGATTCATGGTTTATTAAAGTTACTGATGTAAGAGATAAAATGTATCAATTAAATGAAACAATTAACTGGAAACCGTCATCAACAGGAGAAGGTAGATTTGGAAATTGGTTAAAAAATGCTAATGATTGGAATTTATCCCGATCACGTTTTTGGGGTACTCCTTTACCAATTTGGCGTACTGAAGATGGAGCAGAAGAGATTCTTATCGGATCAGTAGAGGAATTAAAGAACGAAATGCAAAGATCTGTTGAAAAAGGATTTATGCAGGAGAACGTTTTTGCCGATTTTGAAATTGGCAATATGAGTGATGAGAATTATGAAAAGATCGATCTTCATAAAAATGTTGTTGATAATATCGTTTTAGTATCACCAACTGGTAAACCTATGCATAGAGAATCTGATTTGATTGATGTTTGGTTTGATTCGGGCGCAATGCCATATGCTCAATGGCATTATCCTTTTGAAAATAAAGAAAAAATTGATGAAAATTCGTTTTTCCCAGCTGATTTTATTGCTGAAGGAGTTGACCAAACAAGAGGTTGGTTTTATACTCTACACGCTATTAGCACTATAGTTTTTGATTCAGTTTCCTACAAAAATGTTGTTTCTAATGGTTTAGTTCTTGATAAAAATGGGAAGAAAATGTCGAAAAGACTAGGTAATGCCATCGATCCATTTGAAACTATGAAAAATTATGGTCCTGATGCAACACGATGGTACCTGATCTCAAATGCAAACCCATGGGATAATTTAAAATTTGATCTGGAAGGTGTAAATGAAGTTAAAAGAAAGTTCTTTGGCACATTGTATAATACTTATTCTTTCTTTTCGCTATATGCCAATATTGATAATTTCACCTATAAAGAAGAAGATATTGCTTTAGATAAACGACCCGAGATTGATAGGTGGATCTTGTCTGAATTGAATACATTAATAAAAAATTCTGAAAAATATTTTAATGATTATGAACCAACCAAGGTAGCCAGAGAGATTCAATATTTTGTTAGCGAAAATTTGAGTAACTGGTTTGTTAGATTAAGTAGGAGACGTTTTTGGAAAGGTGAATATCAAGAAGATAAGATTTCAGCATATCAAACACTTTTTACATGCTTGGTAAATGTTGCTAAATTAGCTTCTCCTATTGCACCATTTTATATGGATAATTTGTACAGAGATTTAACAAAAAATACTTCAAAAAATAAATTTAGTTCTGTACATTTGGCTAAATTCCCAAAAGCAAATAGTTCTTTGATAGATGTATCATTGGAAAGAAAAATGCAAAAGGCTCAAACCATTTCATCAATGGTTTTATCATTGCGGAAAAAGGAAATGATCAAAGTCCGTCAGCCATTACAAAGAATCATGATTCCTGTTTTGGATGAAACTGATAAAAATGATATTAATGCTGTAAGCAATTTGATCAGTACTGAAGTAAATGTGAAGGAAGTTGAATTGATTGATGATACAACTGGGATAATCGTTAAAAGTATTAAACCAAATTTCAAAATTTTAGGACCAAAATTTGGTAAAGATATGCGTTTTGTAACTGCTGAATTACAAAAGCTATCAAATGAAGATATTGCTAAAATTGAAAAGGAAGGAAGTATTCAAATTATTATTAATGGTAACAATGAAACCATAAGTATTGATGAAGTTGAAATTAACACTCAGGATATTGAAGGTTGGTTAGTTGCAAAACAAGGCAATTTAACGGTAGCTTTAGACGTTACTATATCAAATGAACTAAGAAACGAAGGAATTGCACGTGAATTGGTTAATCGAGTTCAGAATTTGAGAAAAGATTCGGGGTTAGAAGTAACAGATAAGATCAAATTATATCTTAAAAAAGATGGGATTATAGATAAAGCCGTTGCTGATAATGCTGATTATATTAAAAACGAAACATTAACGAAAGAGTTAATATTAAGAGAAGAAATTATTAATGGAAGTAACATTGAATTTGATGATGTAAAGACAATGTTATTTATTGAAAAAGTTTAATATCATGACAGAAAATAAAGTAAGATATTCAGACCAGGAATTAGAAGAATTCAAAGTAATAATCGAAGAAAAAATCAAACAGGCTCAAGAAGATTTGGCATTGATCAATAGTGCGTATAAAAACGATACAAATAATGGCACTGATGACACCTCTCCTACATTTAAAGCGTTTGAAGATGGTTCGGAAACCATGTCGAAAGAAGCAAATGTTCAATTGGCAATACGACAGGAAAAGTTTTTACGTGATTTAAGTAATGCTTTATTGCGAATTGAAAATAAATCGTATGGTATTTGCCGTATTACCGGTAAATTAATTCAGAAAGAACGTTTGAAATTAGTTCCACATGCAACTTTGTGTATTGAAGCGAAGAGAAGACAATAAAAATTGGTTAAAAGGTCGCTTTTATTCATTCTGTTATTATTTGCTTTATGTTTATCTGCTCAAAATTCAATTGATAGATCTTTAATAACCAAAGCAAAACAGATATCTATTGAATTTGATTTAATTGATAATCTAGAGTTAATAAATACTGATAATGATCAAATTATTGTTTCTTCAAGAAATGATTTAGGAGGTACATTAAATTTCATTTTAGAAGAGAGAAAAGGAATTGTTTATATTGAAAATATTATTGACAGATCGTTAGAAAGTGCTTTGTTAGATAAAGATTGTGTTATTCAACCCAATTTTCCTTCATTTAAAATTACAATACCAATAGATAGAAAAGTTGATATTTTTATTAAAGAAGGTAATTTCTTTGCCAAAGAATTTGAAGGAAATGTTAATTTACAAATTGAAAAGGGTATTATAAAAGTAAATGATTTTAAAGGAAAAATTCAAATAAATATTAATATTGGAAATGTTTATTGCAATTTGAAGAATACATAAGTAGATGTTAGTACAAATTTAGGTTTTATTAAAACCAGCATTCCTTTTAACGATACTATAAATAGTGATAAAAATTTAGAAGGAATTATTGATAAACCCGAAAATGAACTATACATTAAAGCAATTAAAGCTAATATTTTTATTGAAGAATTAAAATCTATAGTTAAATAGAAATTACGTTGAAGAAAGCAATTATTTTAATTTTTATAATTTTATTGATAGATCAAATTTCTAAGATCTACATCAAAACTCATTTTGTTTTAAGTGAAGAAATAAAAGTTCTTGGATTGGATTGGGTTAGAATTCACTTTTTAGAGAATAATGGAATGGCTTGGGGCACAGAATTTGGTGGCGAGTCAGGGAAATTATTTCTTACATTATTTAGATTGGTAGCAATAACAGGAATAGGTTATTGGTTATATGATGCAGTAAGTAATAATTCTTCAAAAATATTAATTACAGCGATATCTTTAATATTTGCCGGTGCTTTAGGTAATATTATTGATTCAGTTATTTATGGTGAAATTTTTAGTGATAGCTACCGAAAAATTGCTACATTTTTACCCTCTGAAGGTGGTTATAGCTCACTTTTTCATGGAAAAGTAGTTGATATGCTATACTTTCCCTTAATTGACACAATGCTTCCTGATTGGATACCTCATATCAATTTTTCTTTACCGGAGTGGTTACCTTTTATTGGAGGAAAATATTTTTCATTCTTTGAAAATAGACATTTTTCATTTTTCGATCCTGTTTTTAATATAGCCGATTCTGCAATAAGCATAGGTGTTACCATATTAATCGTATTCAACAAGAGAGTGTTTCCAAAGAAACCTGATTAACGAATTTCTTTAAGTGCATTTATCAATTGTAGTAAATTGTCAATTTCTACATGATCCATAATTACAACCTTATACCATTTATTTTCTTCACTGTGTTTTTGTGGAACTAAGTGATATTTTTCTGCCATATCTTTTGGAATATATCTGGCGTGTATTGTAACAATATTCATTTTTTCTTCACGAAAATATTTTATATCTAATTTGTTTAATTGTTTACAAAACCAATCAGTCCGCATTTGGAGTACACTTATTTTCTCGTACCAGCCATAGGGTCCGTAAGTAAATAAGATCATCCAAAAAGCTATCGCATTTGCTCCTGATCTACTTCCGCAAAGTGTTAGATCCATACCTTCAACATATTCTGCTTCTTTGGTCAATACATTTTCAATTAATCCTTTTCTACATAAATATACACCTGTACCATAGGGCGCTTGTAGCATTTTATGCGCATCAATCGTAATTGAACATATTTTAGGATTGGAAAAATTGATAGTTGATTTTTTATTGCTAAACGGATAAACAAAACCACCGTAAGCACCATCAATATGAAGTTTATAGGGAAGATCTAATTTTTCCAATAGATTTGTATAGGTCTTTGGATCATCAACTGATCCAAACATAGTGGTGGCCATATTTGAAATTATAATAAAATACTTTTTTCCATCTTTAACAGCATTTTCAACAATTTTTTCAAGCTCAATTTTATCAATAACTCTGTCTTTAAATTCAACAGGGATAGAATATAATTTAATACTTAATACATTAGATCCTTTTGGGATAGAATAGTGTGTGTCTTCGGAAGCTAATATTGCGATTTCACTATTTTTCGCATTGTATTTATTGATAAAATAATTTCTAAAAACCCACATTGCCTGAATATTTGCCTCGGTACCTCCCGGAGCAATATATCCGTCAAATTCATTTTCTTCAACTTTAAAAACATCTACAGCCAATACTTTTAAAACCTCACGTTCAATTTCTTGTGTGCCTTTAAAGGCAACTTCAGAAGAGCCAAATGTATGACAACCAATATGATTTGGATTGGCAACATAAGATTTTAAAGTAGGCGCATCTTTTAAAAATGGAGCATCGCTATAAAAAACTTTATCATCGAGTTTTGATGCCGGATATCCCAAAGAAGTATCTTGGGAAAAATCAACATTTTCTGATAATGCTTTTTCAATACTATCCTGGCGTTCCTTTTGACTGAGCTTTTTCCAATATTTCATTTTTCGATAATAATAAAGATTAATAAGGTTTGATTTTTTTAAAAAAAGAGGTTACAAATTTACAAATTATTAACTTCTTTTTTGTGTATTTTTACAAGATAAAGTACGTGAATAATTAATTAAGAGAAATTATGAAAAAGGTAATTATGTATATTTTGGCAATATTGTTAGGGTTTCTTATTGCGGAAAAAATATACAAAAAAGAAAGTAATACATATATACAAGAAGATACTCAGGTAATGTTACACAGCATTAATAATATGAGTAAATTAATTGTATCGGAAGGGATTTTTAGTGAAGTGTATAATTATCAGGATGCAAAAAAATATTTTTATGATACTTTTGAATTCAGAAAAAGTGTTATTGTAACCGTTAATGCCAAAGTACAGGTGTTTTTTGATCTGAATGAGATGGAAGTTGAAATTGATTCCATTCAAAAAAGAATTATTATCAAGTCAATACCAAAAGAAGAGATTTCAATTATTCCTCAGGTTAAATATTTTGATCTACAACAAAGTACTTTTAATACTTTTGATAAAGAAGAATTAAATAAGATTAATAAAAAAAGTATTGATAAAATTAAACAAACCGCTGAGGTTAGTGATTTGATAGAAAATGCCAAAGAAAGATTAATAATTGAATTGACAAAAATATACCAGTTATCTAATATTTTAGGTTGGGAGGTTGTAGATGAAACAGATATGCAGTTGATGGGTAATTTTGTACAAGAAAAGCTTAAATTTTGAACTTAAAAGTCCTAATTAAATCTTTACCAGATGCACCCGGAGTATATCAATACTTTGATAAGGATCATAAGATTTTATATATCGGAAAAGCAAAAAATTTAAAAAAAAGAGTTGCTTCATATTTTACCAAGAATCATGATTATGGTAAAACCAGAGTTTTAGTAAAGAAGATTTTTGACATACAGTATATTGTTGTAGAGACAGAAACAGATGCTTTGTTGTTAGAGAATAATCTTATTAAAAAATACCAGCCTCGTTATAATATTTTATTAAAAGACGATAAAACATATCCATGGATATGTATTAAAAATGAGCCTTTTCCCAGAGTGTTTTTAACGAGAAATATATTTAAAGATGGTTCAGAGTATTTTGGTCCATATACATCAGTTAGAACTGCTCGTGCCTTATTATCATTGATAAAGGAGTTATATCCTTTGCGCACATGTAATTATAATTTATCAGACCAGAATATTAAAAATAAAAAACACAAGGTGTGTTTAGAATATCATATTAAAAATTGTAAAGGAGCCTGTGAAGGATTGCAAAATGGATCTGATTATCAAAATGACATAAATGAAATAAGAAATATTGTTAAAGGTAGTTTTAGATCTGTCATGCAAAAATTTAAGTTATTGATGTATGATCTTTCTGATAAAACCGAATATGAAGAAGCGGAAAAGATCAAGAATAAAATTGATCTACTGACCAATTATCAATCAAAATCTACTATTGTTAATCCAACAATTACTAATGTTGATGTTTTTTCAATAATTTCTGATGAAACCTATGCCTATGTTAATTTTTTAAAAATTTCAAATGGAGCAATTATTCAATCTCATACTGCCGAATTAAAAAAGAAATTAAATGAAAGTGATAAGCAATTATTAGAATTGGCTATTGTTGAATTAATGCAAAGATTTAATTCTTTATCAAAAGAAATATATGTTCCTTTTAAAGTTGATGTTGGTGAAAAGATCAAAGTGACTATACCTAAAGTAGGTGATAAAAAAAGAATAGTTGACTTATCAGTAAGAAATGCAAAATATTACCGACAAGAACAATTCAAGCAAATTCAAATTATTGATCCAGAAAGACATATTAATAGAATAATGAAACAAATGCAGGTTGATTTGCGTCTAACAGGTGAACCCAGACATATTGAGTGTTTTGATAATTCAAATATTCAGGGGACAAACCCCGTTGCAGCATGTGTGGTATTCAAAAACGGAAAACCCAGTAAAAGAGAATATCGACATTTTAATATAAAAACAGTTGTTGGTGCAGATGATTTTGCATCAATGGAGGAGGTTGTACACAGAAGGTATAAAAGGCTTTTAGATGAAGATCAGGATCTACCACAATTAATTATAATTGATGGAGGAAAAGGTCAATTGAATTCGGCATTAAAAAGTCTGGAAGTATTGGGATTAAGAGGTAAAATAGCAATTATTGGTATTGCAAAAAGGTTAGAAGAAATATATTATCCGGATGACCCAATACCTTTATATTTAGATAAAAAATCAGAAACATTAAAAATTATTCAGCAATTACGTAATGAGGCACATAGATTTGGAATAACACATCATAGAAACAAAAGAAGTAAAAGCGCGATACAGTCTGAACTGTCAAATATTAACGGAATTGGAGAAAAAACAAAATTGAGATTATTAAAGAAATATAAATCTGTTAAGAGGATTCAAGAGACATCTTTAGAAGATCTAATTAAAATTATTGGTGTAGATAAAGCAACCAAAATATACAATCATTATCATCAATAATAAAAACCATTTAACGTTATAAAGATAATGAAGATAAACCTTTTCATATTATTTTTACTTATTACATCATTGATTTTTGCACAACATGATTTGAAGCAAAATAATGATGTAAAAGTTGGTTTGGTATTAAGTGGTGGAGGTGCTAAAGGATTTGCGCATGTTGGTGTTATAAAAGTACTTGAAGAAGCAGGTGTAAGAATTGATTATATTGCCGGTACAAGCATGGGTGCAATAATTGGTGGTTTATATGCTTCTGGATATAATGCACATGAATTAGACTCAATCCTACGTGTTCATGATTTCGATGTTTTAATTAGAGACGATAAATCACGAAAAGCAAACTCTTTTTATCAAAGAAAAAACGCAAATAAATATGCATTAACATTACCTATTCAAAATAAAAAAATTGGATTGCCAACTGCAATATCCAGAGGTCAGAATGTTTTTAATCTTTTTTCTCAATTGACCAAACACGTTCATGATATAGAAGATTTTAGCAAACTTCCAATTCCATTTTTGTGTGTAGCAACTGATTTAGAAACAGGTGAAGAAGTAGTACTTGACCATGGTTTTTTACCCGAAGCGATTAGAGCTAGTGGTTCTTTTCCGGGTTTATTAACTCCGGCAGAAATTGATGGTAAAATGTTAGTTGACGGAGGTATTGTTGATAATTTTCCGGTTGAAAAATTAAAAGAAAAAGAAGTAGATTATATAATTGGAGTTGATGTTCAGGGAGGTTTACACAGGATGGATGATTTAGGTTCTGTACCAATGATATTAATGCAAATAGTTGGTTTTCAGATGTATAAAGATTTCCAAGAAAAAATTAAATTAACTGATGTTTACTTAAAACCTAACATGTCAAAATTTAATGATTTTTCATTTGATGAAAAAGAAATAATTGTTAATGAAGGTGAAAAGTCAGCAAGAGAAAAATTTGAAGAATTAAAAAATATTGCAGATAAACAGACTAAAAACAAACATCACAACTCAATTAATACTTTTGCTTTAAATGGTGATATTGTAATTAAAGAGATTGAAATTAACGGTAATAGACATTATACTGAAAATTATTGTATTGATAAGCTTAAATTTATTGAGGGAGAAACGATTAGCCAAAAAAAATTTATTGAAGGCATCAATGCTTTATCGGCAACCGAAAATTTTGAAAGTATTCAGTATAGATTTTTTCCTGTTCATGGCGGAACAAAGATTCAACTTAAATTAATTGAAAATGAAATTTCATCATATTTACAATTTGGTATTCATTATGACGATTTGTATAAAACAGGTGTTTTGGTTAATTTTACTAAAAAACATGCACTTTTTAAAAATGACTTCTTATCGGCTGATTTTGTAATTGGAGATAACTTTAGATACAACATTGATTATTTTTTAGACAATGGTTTTAATTGGAGTATTGGATTTAATTCAAGATATAATTCATTTAGTCAGAATATTACCGCATATTTTTTACCTCAAGGATCAAAAGAAGAGGATTTGGGTCTTAGAATTCCTATTAATTATTCTGATTTTACAACTCAATTTTTTATTCAAACAACTTTTACGAATAAACTTGCTTTGAGAATTGGAGCAGAAGATAAATATTTAAATGTTAATTATAAAGAAATTATTAATGATGAAACTATAAAAAACCATATTGATAAAAGTAATTACTTTAATGTTTTTGCTAAAGCAACTTTTGATTCTTATAACACAAAATTTTCTCCAAAAAAAGGGTTTTATTTAGATTCAAATTATAAATTATATTTATTATCATCAGATTATAATAACAAATTCAATTCCTTTTCTCAAGTTTATGGTAATATTGGTTATGCTTATACATTTTTTAATAAATTAACATTACACGCTACTTCAGAAGCAGGAATTACTATTGGATCTAGTGGAAATGCAGTGCACGACTATCATTTAGGAGGAAATAATGAAAATTTTATCAATACATTTTTTCCTTTTTATGGTTATGAAGTTGGAGGCTTAAATGGCAGTTCTTTTTTATTATCGGGATTAACAATCCGTTATGAAGTATATAAGAAAAATTATATTTCCTTTACAGGGAATTTTGCCAGAGTTGAAGATGATCTATGGAATGGAGGTTTTATTTTTGCAGAAACAAAAACAGGATATGCTTTTGGTTACGGTGTAGACACCTTTATTGGCCCTATAGAATTAAAATATTCATGGTCGCCTGAGACTAATAATAAATATTGGTATTTTAATTTAGGCTTTTGGTTTTAGCTAATAACTTGCCATTTTATCTCGTTCTTTTTCCCTTTTTTATTGTTAGAATTTTAAACCATAGCAAAGGCTACGCTTGAAAATTTTGCCTTGATAAAGAATAAAATAAATTTGCCAATTCCGTCAATTTATTTTATAACGATTCCTAAACGTTTATGTTTTCTTTGTTTTAATCTAAAATTAATTCTGTGTTGAATAAAATACATTACAGGTACAACAATTAGCGTTAAAAAGGTTGCAAATGTCAATCCAAAAATGATTGTCCATGACATGGGACCCCAAAAAGCTACATTTTCTCCACCGATATAAAACTGAGGATTAAACTCAGTGAATAATGTCATAAAATTGATATTTATACCAAGCGCCAGGGGTAATAAACCTAAAATAGTTGTAATTGCTGTAAGTAAAACGGGTCTTAATCTTATTTTTCCACCTTCAATAATGCTTTCGTAAACCAGATCCATACTTGCATCTTTTTCATCTACTCCTTGTTCAATACTTTTTCTTTTTAATACAAGATTGGTATAATCAATCAAAACAATAGCATTATTTACAACAATTCCAGCAAGTGAAATAATACCGATCATGGTCATCATTACAACAAAATCCATTCTAAAAATAATCAAACCAAATAAAACACCAATTAAACTCAATAATACTGATAGTGATATGATTATTGGTGTAGATGTTGAATTAAATTGTGCAACCAAGATTAAAAATATTAAAAACACAGCAATTAAAAGGGCAGTGCTTAAAAATTCCATTTGTTTGGCCTGTTCTTCTTGCTGACCCGTAAAAGACACATTAATATCTTTTGGGAGATTAAAACCTTCTAAAGAAGTTTTAATTTGATTATTTACTTCGGTGGCATTATAATTTTCAAGAACATTAGAAAAAACAGTAATAACCCTATCTAAATCTTTTCTTTTAACAGCACTAAATGTAGAAGATTTTTCCATTATAACAACGGAATTAACAGGAACCTGAACAATTTTACCTGTATTTTGATTTCTAAAAGTTATTTTTTGATTTATAAGTGCATTTTTATCATATCGATATTGATCCATTAATCTTAAATTAATTGGATAATCATCATCATCATCTTTATAAGTTGAAATTTCTTTACCGTATAGTGAAGTTCTAATGGCCATACCTATTTGTCCGGTAGAAACACCTAAACGTCTTGCTTTTTGTCGATCAACAATTATGGGTAATTCAGGTTTATCCTGATCAATGTCTAATTTTAATTCTTCAATTCCTTGAATATTTGATTTGTTAATATATTTTCTGATATTTTCAGAAGCAGTAATTAATTCTTCATAATTATCGCCACTAACTTCAATATTTATAGGAGCACCGGAAGGGGGTTCATTTTTTGGATGATCAACTGTAATTTTAACGCCCGGATAGCCGTGAAGGATATCTCTTATTTCTGTTAAAACCCTATTGGTATGGATACCATTTCTTTCCATAAATTTTACAAAATCGACTGTAATTCTGGCTTTGTTCGGTGTAGTTCCACCTTGTGGTCCTCGGTTAGGATCGCTTGCTCCTTCCCCAACCTGACCAATTACAGAAGTAATCAGGAAATTTTCATCATTAACTTCATACTTTTTAATATAATCTTGAATTTTGTTTTCAATTTCACTAGACAATTCATTAGTAATTTCAATATCAGTACCTATAGGATATTCAATATAAACATAAACTTGTTTTGGAGGAGTTTCGGGGAAAAATAAAACTTTTGGAGGGAAAACTCCAAATAATACAATAGCCAATATTAGTAAACCGAATGTTCCGAAAAAGAATGTATAAACATTTTTTCCTTTTAAGGCAAATCTTAAA
>JAUWUU010000009.1 GCA_030617765.1 Flavobacteriia bacterium
AGTAAACGAAAATTTATCAAAGATGGAGATACTATAATTCTAAGAGGCTATTGTAAAAATGATAAGATTAGAATTGGCTTTGGTGAATGTAAAGGAAAATTACGTAAAGCAAAATATTTTAAAGAAAAAGAATAACTGCCTTAATTTCTTATCTCTAATTTCATTAGTATTTATGACCTGCAAAGTTTAAAATAACCTTGTAGGTCTTATTTTTAAAAGCTAAATAAGTGTCAAGTTTTTAATATAATCTTATTGAGTTATATAGAGAACATAAAATAGCTTTTTAGTTTGCTTATTTTCAATAAGCTATAATTATTAAAATTAATTTCACCTTAATTCAATACCAAAGGATAGCTTATTTTAAAATAAAAGAGATTATAACTTATTGATTATCAATTGTGATTTGAACGTCTTTTAAGTGTATAACTCAATAATCTTATTTTAAGAAGTGTCAAAAAGTCAGTTAAATAATTAGTAATGAGCCATTATGACTGTTTATTATTTCTTTGTATCAATTGGAATACTATTTGAATATTAATTATTAAATCTAAATATTTAAAAAATGAACTTTAATAATTTCACTATAAAATCACAAGAAGCCGTACAAAAAGCACAACAAATTGCGCAAGGTTATGGTCAGCAACAAATAGAGAATGCCCATATTTTAAAAGGCATTTTAGAAGTTGACGAGAATGTAATGCCCTTTATTTTGAACAAATTGGGTGTTAATATTGATATCTTCAAACAAACATTAGAAAATATCTTAAAAAGTTTCCCTAAAGTTGAAGGAGGCGAATTAATGCTTTCAAAAACAGCTAACAGCATGTTATTAGATGCTGGTAATATTGCCAAAAAGATGAAAGATGAATATGTTTCATTAGAACATTTACTTTTAGCAATTCTAAAATCAAAAGGAGCTGCTTCACAGCTCTTAAAAGACAATGGTATTAATGAAAAAGATCTTAATTCTGCTATATCAGAATTAAGAAAAGGCAATAGAGTTACTTCGCAAAGTGCTGAAGAAACCTATAATGCCTTAAATAAATTCGCTAAAAATCTTAATCAACTGGCCAATGAAGGTAAATTAGACCCCGTAATTGGAAGAGATGAAGAAATAAGAAGGATATTACAAATTCTATCTCGTAGAACAAAAAACAATCCAATATTAATTGGAGAGCCTGGAACAGGAAAAACAGCTATCGCAGAGGGTTTGGCCCATAGAATTGTAAAAGGCGATGTTCCTGAAAATCTACAAAATAAAGTAATTTATTCTTTAGATATGGGTTCATTGATTGCAGGAGCAAAATACAAGGGAGAATTTGAAGAAAGATTAAAATCTGTCGTTAAAGAAGTAATCTCTGCTGAAGGAGACATCGTATTATTTATTGATGAGATCCACACACTAATTGGTGCAGGAGGCGGACAAGGTGCAATGGATGCTGCAAATATTTTAAAGCCTGCATTGGCAAGAGGTGAATTACGTGCTATTGGTGCAACAACCTTAGATGAATATCAAAAATATTTTGAAAAAGACAAAGCACTTGAGCGTCGTTTTCAAAAAGTTATGGTTGACGAGCCTGATACCGAAAGTGCTATCTCTATACTTAGAGGAATTAAAGATAAATACGAAACGCATCATAAAGTGCAAATTAAAGATAGCGCTATTATTGCTGCAGTTGAATTGTCACAGCGTTATATTACTGATAGATTTTTACCTGACAAAGCTATTGACCTAATAGATGAAGCAGCTGCTAAATTACGTATGGAAATTAATTCTAAACCAGAAGAGTTAGATGTTCTTGACCGTAAAATTATGCAACTTGAAATTGAGCTGGAAGCAATAAAACGTGAAAATGATAAAAAGAAACTGGCTAATTTAAAAGAAGAACTGGCTAATTTAAAAGAAAAACGAAATGAAATCAATGCCAAATGGATTAGCGAAAAAGAATTAGTTGATAATATTCAGGGAGCTAAACAAAATATAGAAAATTTTAAATTAGAGGCTGAACGTGCTGAACGTGAAGGTAATTATGGATTGGTTGCCGAAATAAGATACGGTAAGATTCAAATAGAAGAAGAAAAGTTAGAACTACTTCAAAAAGAGCTCGAAAAAAATCAGGAAACTGCTTTGATCAAAGAAGAAGTTACCAGCGAAGATATTGCTGAAGTAGTTGCAAAATGGACAGGCATACCTGTTCAAAAAATGTTACAAAGCGATCGTGTAAAACTCTTACAATTAGAAGATGAATTACACAAAAGAGTTGTTGGCCAGGAAGAAGCAATTGAAGCGGTTTCTGATGCTGTAAGACGCTCAAGAGCTGGCTTACAAGACAGTAAAAAACCGATAGGTTCTTTCTTGTTTTTGGGTAGCACAGGTGTTGGTAAAACAGAACTTGCTAAAGCTTTGGCTGATTATTTATTTGATGATGAATCTGCTATGACCAGAATTGACATGAGTGAATACCAGGAACGTCATGCTGTAAGTAGATTAATCGGTGCTCCTCCTGGATATATTGGTTATGATGAAGGCGGACAATTAACTGAGGCTGTTAGACGTAAACCTTATTCAGTTATTTTGTTAGATGAAATTGAAAAAGCACATCCGGATACTTTTAATATTTTGTTACAGGTATTGGATGAAGGAAGATTAACTGATAACAAAGGAAGGGTTGCAGATTTTAGAAATTCAATTATCATTATGACCTCAAACATGGGCGCACATATTATTCAAAATAACTTTGAGAATATGAATATGGACAATCGCGATGAAGTAATTGATAAAACCAAAAATGAAGTTATGGGTGTATTAAGAAAAACAATTCGCCCGGAATTTTTGAATCGTATTGACGAAATAATGATGTTTACACCTTTAAATAAGGAGGAAGTGACTGAAATTGTTGAATTGCAGTTAAATAGTTTGACAAAAATGTTAAAAGAAAAAAATATCAACTTTTCATTTACAGACGCGGCAATAAAAAGCCTGGCAGATAAAGGTTATAATCCTCAATTTGGAGCACGACCTATAAAAAGAGTTATACAACGTGAAGTATTAAATGAACTGTCTAAAGAAATGTTGGCTGGCGATATTTCTGCTCAAAGTAATATTTTATTAGATGCTATTGGTGATAAATTTATATTTAGAAATCAATAAATTAGATTAGACAATTATTATTTTATTTTAATATTTACTTTATCACCCTACTACTACCCTGTTACATAATTGTAACGGGGTTTTTTATTAGTCAAAATCACACTTTCTAAGCAGATGGCTTTGGTTAAGCCCATGGCAAAAGTATTACAACATTCTTTAATCGACCACAGAAGACAGCTTGTAGAAGCCTTAACAGATGATTTGGGAATTACAGAAGTATTGTGTGATCTGTGCAATTTGTTGATCTAAAATTTTTACTTATTACTCTTTCACTCATTTAAATGTGTAATAGGTAAATAGTTTTTCTCTAATAATCTTTTATAACGTTCTTCTTTTCTATATGGATCAGCCTCTCCTAAGCTATTGAATTCACGAATTTGATAGCTATTTTCTTCATTTTCCAAGTAATAATACATAGAATCTTTTTCCTTTAAAATGGCAAAAACTGAAGCTTTATAAATATCATTCATCAAATTCATATCTAAAATTTCCCTAACACCCTCAACATCTCCTATTTGTGCCAAAACACCACACTTTAAAATTATTGAAGGCCCTTTCAATAAAGGGTCTTCAGCTATTTCCAATGCTTTGTCAAAATCTCTTTTTTGATAATAATAATTATATAGATATAATAATTCCTCTCGGTCACTCAGTAAATTTTTATAATTTTCACTATTCAATAATCTTTCAATCTCTTTAAATTTTTTGCACTCTAATAAAGCCCTGGCATAAATTGATATATTACGCCCATCTGTTGAATCTAACTTATAGGCTTTTTTAGCATATTTTAGTAAGTTATCATTATCATTTAAAATGCCATTATAGGCAGTCCCTAATTCTCTATAAATATATGTATTCATAGAATCTTTTAGTATTTCTTCATGTAAGTATTTAATAGCCTCAGTCCAATCCTTTTTTTCAAAACTTATCATTTTTGCATTATTATAAATAAAGGTATTCTGAAGATTGATCCTAGTCTGTTCTGAAAATAAAGAACTTTTGTCTTTATAAAACTCATTAGCTTCATTTAATTTCCCATCAAGTAATAGAATATTGATTTTAATTTGATTAGTACGTGAAGAAAAGGGATCTAATTAGACAGCTTTATTGATATGATAAAGGCTTTTATTTAAATCTTTTGAATTTCTTCGCAAATAATATCTTGCCATATTTCTATGAGCATCTGGATCATTTGAATTTAATTCAATAGATTTTTTAAAATTCTCTTTGGCCTCTTCCTGATTATGATCAAAAATAGCTACAACCCCTTTTGCCGAATAGGCCTTTGCCGAATTAGGGTCTATTTTTAAGGCCTTGTCAACCAAGCGTCTAACTATATTTAAATTCTTGTTCCAGTTATTCATATCTCGACCACGATTATCAATATAAGAAAACGCCATCTCAGCATAAGCATCTGCAAAATTTGGATCAAGATCAATTGCCTGTTGGTAAAGCTCAATGCTAAGATCAAAACCTTCTTTTGTTCCTTTTCCAGCAAAACTACGTGCTCTTAATAATGCTTCATAGGCTTCTAAATTTTGTGTAGGTAATGTATATAAAACTTTTTCTTCTTCAGGACTCAACACCAATTGAAATTGTTGAACAATTTTTTTTGAAACATCCTGTTGAATACTAAAAACATCTTCTAAATCCTTATTATAACTATCTGCCCATATTTGCTCATCATTAGCGCTAATTAAATAAGCACTGATCAGCACTTTATCATCTTGTTTTCTTACACTTCCATCTAATATATATGAAACTCCTAATTCTTTGGCTATTTCAGAAATTGATTTATCAGTATCTCTATATCTTTCTGTTGAAGTACCAGATATAACTTTTAAGTCTTTTATCTTAGTTAAGTTTGTTAAAATATCTTCAGCAACTCCATCACAAAACCATTGGGTATCACTTTCACTGCTCATATCATCAAATGGCAAAACAGCAATTGAATTTTCGCTTATAGGTTTTGATATTTTTGAAGAGATAATTTTTGGTGCTGACCTGTTAAAAAATGAAACAACTATAGCAATAATTAAAAAAATTATGATTAAAATATTTAATCGTTTGTTGGTCTTTGCTGTGATAGATTGTTCTATAGATACACTTGTTGTTTTTTTTATTCCTTTAGGTGTTACTTCGTAAACCCAGGAAAAGATCACCCAAATGGGAAAACCCATTGCCATCAATAAAGTTAAAGTTTTTAATACCCAATCCGGCGTCTCAATAATTGGTAGAAGTATAGATAATAATTGCAACAGAATCCACGTTACAACCAAATAAGCAATGGATGCTTTGATCACATTTCGACGTTTGAGCTCTTCTATAAATTTGCTCATAAGACTTATATTATACCCAAATATAATAAAAAAAAGCCAAAAAGTGATAATTGTTACATGCTAAAATTCTGATAAATAGCTAAATAAAAGTAAGGAAAGACTTTGGCTATTCTAACCAGATCTTAAAAGCCTTTACTTTTTCTCTACTTACAATGATATCATCAGCATCAAAATGATGAAGTTTTAATTGAAGTCGGCTATTGGTATAAGAAACGATATCTTTTATAGCATCGATATTGATCAAATACTTTCTGCAAATTCTAAAGAATTTTATGGGATCTAATTTCTCTTCTACTTGTTCTAAAGTAAAATCTATCAGGAGATCTCTATTTTGATCTGTATGAATATATGTTCCTTTATTTTCACTATAAAAACAAACAATCTCATCAATATTGATCATTTTTAAATGTTGTCCGATCTTTACAGTAAATCTTTTCTTATAACTTTTGTCTAAAGGGTTGACCAATAATTTTTTAATTTGCTCAATATCATAATTTTGATGAGTTTGGTGTTGACTATTCCTTTCAAATTTATCTACTGCTACTTTTAACTCGTCTGCATCAATAGGTTTTAGTAAATAATCAATACTATTTAACTTAAAAGCTTTTAAAGCATATTCATCATAGGCAGTTGTAAAAATAATGGCACTTTGAATATCAATTTCTTCAAAAATTTCAAATGACAAGCCATCTGACAATTGAATGTCTAAAAGAATAAGATCAGGATGTGGATTATTTAAAAACCATTGTATTGATTCTTTTACAGAATGTAACATTTGATGGGTTTCTATATCCAAATTGGCCAACATTCGCGATAAGCGTCTTGCTGCAGGTTTTTCATCTTCAATTATTATTACTTTCATATTGTATTATAGTTAAAAAATCGAGAAACTAAAATCATAAAAATGAGAAATAATACATTTTTATTCCCAATATTCTTTTTTATCTTTCTCCATAAATTCTTTTATCTTTCTTTCTTCCCACTCTTTGCTAAACATTAAATGCTTTCCAAAAGCACTGTAAGCGTGAAAAGCCAGACCAATGCCCCAAAAAATTGCTGTTGAAAATGACCAAATATTTAATTCATCCGGTGATACGTATCTAAAAATTGGCACTAATAAAAAGGCATTTATCACCAAATATACAACCAAATGAATGTAAAATCCTTTGATCTCTTCTACTTGTTTTTTTGCTTTGATATACTTTTTATATTCTCTTTTATCTTCTTCCATAACTTCATTGTTTATTATTAATTATCTCCAGTATTCTTTATCTTCTTTTTTCATTATTTCTTTTATTTTTCTCTCCTCCCAATCATGTCCAAATATTGGATTTCCAAATGCTTTAAAGCCCTGAAAAACCAATCCAATTCCCCAACCAAAAGCGGGAAACCAAAACCATTGTATTACATTAGGCGAAAATCTATACCATATAAAAAATAAAAATGGTATAACTATAAGATATGAGATCAGGCTAGCATAAAAACCTTTGATCTCTTCTACTCTTTTAAGTGCTCTTAAATATTTGCTTTCTTCAAATCTATTTGTATCCATATTTTTAATTTTTTGTGTTAATAATGGTAATGTTATTTTAAATAATTCTCTTTCATCTTCAATTTTTACAGGCTTTTTGGTTATCAATGCGTATCTTTCTTTGATATTACGCAAACCTACTTTTGTACTTTTTTCTAAAACTGCCTTTTTATTGATCTTGTTTTCTATAACAAGCTCTCCATTCTTTTCAAATATTTTAATTTTTAGTGGATCTTCACTGCTAATAATGTTGTGTTTAACAGCATTTTCTAATAGTATTTGTAATGATAATGGCACAATTTTAAACTCCGGGTTTGTAGCACTTTCAGGTATTTCAAATACTATTGCATTTTCAAATCGCATCTTTAGTAATTCCATATACGTTTTTGCAAACTTCAATTCTTCATCTAAAGTGATCAGATCTTTATTTTTTTGTTCTAGTACATAACGATAGACTTTAGATAATTTTGTTGTAAATTTTTCGGCCAAAACCGGATCTTCGCTTATTAATGAAGTCAATACATTCAAACTATTGAATAAAAAATGTGGGTCTAACTGACTTTTAAGTGATTCGTATTTGGCTGTTTCTGTTTTTGCAACTACCTGTGATTCATTCACTTTTTGTTCTGCCATGGATTTATAGAAATAAAACACATAAAACATTAAGATAATGATCACAGTTACTGTAATTCCAAAGAAAAAGTAATTCTTGGTGCCGCTTAAAAAATTATCAGGATCCTGGTTATAAATAATTACTTCAACAAAATATCTCAATAATACCAAGACCAATATTGATAAAACGATTGATCCAATAAATCCGTAAATCAATTGTTTTTTAGAATCTGTTTTCCAAGGAAATACTTTACGCATATAATTAAAATAGTAACCGTTAACCAAACTCATTACAAAGGCGTACAATAGGTAAATTCCAAATATTTGAATTCTTTTTTGCATTGAAAATTGTAGTCCATCACCAAAGAATAGCATTCCAATAATAAAAATAGAGATACCTACTATAAAAGTCATCTTTAATATGTTTTGCCATCCTTTCATACTTAATGTTTAAAATTTTATCTCAAATGTAAGGTCTTTATCGATCAATTCAAATTTAGCATCATTAAATTGTGGCGGACCATAATTAAAAACATTATTGGTTGCTCCATAGTCTTCTAGAGGCATACCGTTGTCTTGAAAATCCATTTTACCATTTTCATTTGAATCGTGATAACATACTACTGCATAAGTTTTAGGTTCTAAATTTTCAAAATTTACTTTTGTAGAACCATCTTCAATTTCAGAAGCTTTTGAGCTTACAGGTTGTTTTTGATTAAATCCGACTTCAGTATCATACAAAGCAAAATAGACTTTCCCTTTATTTGATATAATATTGTTAATCGTAACTTCAATCTGATATTTTTTTGCTTTATCAGAATTAATTTCTGAAGCAAGGGTGGTTTGTGCAATACTTACAAAACCGATCAAATACATAATAATAATTGTAATTAATTTTAACATGATCTAATTATTTTGAGGTTACACTTAATTTTTATAGTACAAATATCTTGTTAGAATTTTGAGAATAAAATTTTAAACTACTGAATTGTCAATTTTATATGATGAAATGATTTTTTACAATCCTCATCTGTTTTGATCTTAATTATTGTAAGCCTTGTTTTTTGTTCTATTGAAGAAAAAAATGAAATACCAGTCTGGTATATGGACATAAAAAAAAAGGCATAGCCAAAATATATTTCACTACAAGCTAAATAAGTGACTCTTCAAGGGGAAATGAACTCAACATTTTATCTTAATTACAACATTTACAGGTAACAAGTTTGTCAGGAAGATTCTCAGGTATTCAAATTTTAGTCTTTGTAACAAAAACCCTATTTTTACTACTAATAATTAAATCAGCTAAAGTTTGACCAAAGATTTAGAACATAAATTTGTTTCAGAATTAGAAGAAAATCAGAATATCATTCATAAAGTTTGTAGAACCTATACAAACAATGAAGCTTCGCACAAAGATCTTTTTCAGGAAATAACCATTCAGCTTTGGAAAGCTTACCCTAAGTTTAGAGGTGATTCTAAATTTAGCACTTGGATGTATAGAGTGTCTTTTAATACGGCCATCTCGCTGTATAGAAAATCAAAAAGGAATATTGATACTTCCCCTATTTATGACAATTTAAAAGAATTGGAATATCAAAAATATGACGACGAACACGACAAACAATTAGATTTATTGTACAAAGCCATTCACAGTTTAAATGATATTGAAAAAGCTTTAGCCTTATTATATCTAGAAGACAAAAGTTATAGAGAAATTTCTAATACATTGGGTATTAGCGAAGTAAATGCAAGAGTAAAAATGAATAGAACAAAAACAAAATTAAAAAACATTTTAAATCCATAAATATGGTTCCATTAGAGAGTATTAAAAATGTTTGGAAAAAACAAGAAGATTGTAAGTACCAATTTTCTAAAGAAGAGATCAATAAAATGATCTATCAAAAATCTTCATCTGTAGTTAAATGGATCTTGATCATCAGTATTTTAGAATTCGTTTTACCTTACATATTCTTATTATTTACCGATTATGATTCATCTAAGGATTTTTATATCAAATATGATCTAACCGGTATAATGAAAATCTATTTTATAATTCATTTTATTGTGATACTGTATTTTATTTTTATTTTTTACAAAAATTACAAAAATATCTCGGTTGGAAATAGTGTGAAAGAATTAATGAAAAATATTATTAAAACCCGTAAAACAGTTAAATATTACATTTATTATAATATTAGAATAGCAGCGGTTATTGGTGTACACATTTTTTATAAAGTTTTTACATCGGCTACTTTTAAAGAAACTATTCCCGAAGATACTAACTTAATTGTACTATGGGCTCTTGCCTTGGTATTATTTTCAATTGTACTATTGATGCTATGGGGTATCTATAGACTTATTTATGGCTTATTATTGAAAAAATTAAAAGTAAACTATAGCGAATTAGAAAAAAATGGATAGTTATTTTAATTAATATAATTGTCTAAAGATCATCAATTGATCCTTTTCCTTCTCTAACAATTTCAATTTCATCACTTGTTAAGTCAATAATTGTTGATGCTTGGTTACCACCATAACCACCATCTATAACCATGTCAACTTTATTTTTCCATTTTTCATAGATCAATTCAGGATCAGTTGTATATTCAATAATAACATCTTCATCATAAATCGAAGTAGATACAATTGGATTTCCTAACTGACGAACAATTTCTCTCACAATATTATTATCAGGAATACGAATACCTACAGTTTTTTTCTTTTTAAATGCTTTTGGCAAATTGTTGTTACCTTTTAAAATAAAAGTGTACGGTCCGGGCAATGCTCTCTTTAAAACTTTATAAGTTGGTGTATCGATTTGTTTAACATAATCTGATAAATTACTTAAATCAAAACAAATAAATGAAAAATTAGCCTTATTAAGTTTAATACCTTTATATCGTGCTACTTTTTCTAAAGCAGCTGTATTGGTAATATCACAACCTAAACCGTAAACGGTATCGGTTGGGTAAATAATTAATCCTCCTTTTTTTAAAACATCAACTACTTTAGCTATTTGTTTAGGGTTTGGATTTTCATTATATAACTTAATCAATTGCGACATGGTTGAAAGATTTAATTTCCTTCAACCAATCTAAACCCCTCACCATGAATATTTACAATCTCAACATTATCATCAAGTTTTAAATATTTTCGCAATTTAGCTATATATACATCCATACTTCGAGAAGTAAAATAATTATCATCTCTCCAAATTTTTGTAAGTGCCATTTCACGAGGTAATAGATCATTTTTGTATATCGCCAATAGCTTGAGTAATTTATTCTCTTTTGGAGAAAGCTTCCTTGCTTCACCACCTTTATAAGATAATTGACGTAATTTCGAATCTAAATGAAAACCACCAATTTCAAATTCAAACTGGTTATCTTCAGCAGAAGTATCAATTTCATTACGCTGTAGAATTGCTTTTAACTTATATAATAATACCTCACTATCAAAAGGCTTATTTAAATAGTCATCTGCACCAACCTGATAACCTTTTAAAACATCTTCTTTCATTGTTTTAGCAGTTAAAAATATTATCGGCATATCAGCATTTGCAGATTTAATATCTTTAGCTAAAGTAAAACCATCTTTTTTGGGCATCATTACATCTAAGATACAAATATCAAATTCGTCATTTTTAAATGTAATTAAGCCTTCTAATCCATCTTTTGCATGAGTTACATCATAATCATTTAATATTAAATAATCTTTAAGAACTGTCCCAAAATTAGGATCGTCTTCTACTAGTAAAATCTTTTTATTTGCCATAATTTTAAATTTAAATTAGAGGTAATTTAATGGTAAAAGTACTCCCTTTACCTTTTTCACTTTCAACATATACCGTTCCATGGTGCATTTCGGTAATACGTTTTACATATGCTAATCCCAGTCCATGTCCTTTAACATTATGTATATTTCCGCTTTGTTCGCGGTAAAATTTATCAAAAACTTTTTTTTGTACTTTCTTATTCATGCCAATACCCTGATCTTTTATCTTTAATATGATCTTATTTCTGGCATTTTCAGTATAAACATCAATTTTGGGTGCTTCTTCAGAATATTTTATCGCATTCTCTAACATATTTACTACTACATTGGTAAAATGAAAACTATTTACCAAAACTTCACTCAAATTTGCTTTATAATGTTTT
This sequence comes from Flavobacteriia bacterium, assembly GCA_030617765.1. Lineage (GTDB taxonomy): Bacteria > Bacteroidota > Bacteroidia > Flavobacteriales > Flavobacteriaceae > Namhaeicola. Next base: position 11,791 of record JAUWUU010000009.1, read on the forward strand.
TTAATATATCCTTCTTTACTTTTTACCAACAGATCAACGTGAGATATTGCACTATCTATAACTTGGTGTAGATCAACTACATCTTTATTCATATCAAGCTGTTTCTTATCAAGTTTAGAAATTCGCAATACATTTTCTACCTGTGCGTGCATTCGCTTATTTTCTTGGCGAATCATCTCTACATACCTAATAACTTTTTCTTTATTATCAATAATTTTGGGATTCTTAATTGAATCTATTGCCAAATTGATAGTTGCAATTGGCGTTTTAAATTCATGAGTCATATTATTGATAAAATCTGTTTTAATATTTGATATCTTTTTTTGCCTGATCAACTGATAAATTGAACTGGCAAAAACCAACATAATAACCAGAATAAAAAATGCCGAAAGAATCAAATTTTTTGAAATAGCCGACAAAATAAACTCTTTCTTTTCTGGAAAATTGACATATAAACTATAATCACTTTCACCATTACTATCAACAAATAAAGGAACTTGATAACTACTGCCACTCTCTTTTTCAAAATGAGTGGATTTAACTTTTGTAATCAGATCCTCGTTAAAAACCCCATAATCAAAATTTGTTTCAATATTCCTGGATCTCAGTTCATTATCAATATTTAACCTTATTTCATTATTACTAATTCTATCATAAATCGGTTGTCTCGAAACAATATTTTGAAAATAATTTTCAAATTGTAGTTTATCGTACTTATCTAATCTATCAATTTTAACCAATTTATCTTTAGGAGATAATTCTGTAAAATCTTTTGAGGTGAACTCGATCTTTTCAATCTGTGTTTCTTGCTTACTTATAAATGTTTTAAAATTAATTGTATCAGATTCTAATGGTGAAATCTGTGTTCTATAATTATTTTCTAAAATGCTTTGTCTAAACGTAAATATTTCATTTCGACTAGTATCAATTTGCCTGTAAAAGAAATCTTTTACGCCTCTCTCCTTTGAAACTTGCATGCTGTCAAGCAGAGGTGCAAACTTGATCACATTATCTTTAAATTCTCTTTTTTGGATATTCTCCGATACTTTTGCAAGAGCGTATTTTACACTGGTTGAAAATTGTTGTTCACGCATTTCAACAGTACTTCCAATCCAATAGATTTGAACTGTAACAATACCAATCAGGGCAATACCCATTAATATTAATAAAAGTACAAAAATTCGTCTGCTCATTTTAACAAATTTAGAACATCTTTAACTCTTTATTAATGTTTTAACATTTGTTAACAAATATAAGCATTAATTTAACTTTTTTTTAAGATAATTGCAATCTATTGGCAAGTATTATTTGATTAAATTATTGAAGATTCTATTAACCTGGTCTTTACTCTGAACCAAATCAATATTATTGATTACAAAATTAGCAGACTCTATTTTTATAGCATCATCTAATTGATTATTCATTCTCGAAATTATTTGTTTTTTATCTGTTTTATCCCTTTTGATAATTCTATCGATTCTTACATCTTTGGGTGCAGTTACCGCAATGATATAATCAAAATTATCTTGTTTATTACTCTCAAATAAAATGGCATTTTCCTGAATCACAAAATCTCCTTTTTGATATGTCACCCAATTTTTAAAATGTTTATCTACTTCAGGATGGACAATTGCATTTATCTTTTGCAATTTTTTTTTATCATTAAAAATAATCTCAGCCAAAAAAGCTTTATTCAACTTACCATTCTTAAAGGTATTTTCACCAAATTCATTAATTAATTGTTCCCGAATCTTTGATGATGAATTCATCAATTTCTTTGCTTCATCATCAGCATAATAAACAGCTACACCCAATGCTTCAAACATTTTAGCAATTGTACTTTTCCCACTACCTATTCCTCCGGTTAAACCTACAGTTATCATGAATAATATTATTTTTTTATCAAATATTCTATCTTATTCGGAACAATTTTAACGGAAGTGATTATATCAGGTTGTTCAATGATCTTAGGCATCAAATGATCTAATTGATTGTTTTGAGAATCTTTAAAATCACAAATTACCTTAAAACTTTCAGGAACAACTTTATTATAATCAGAAAGAGCAACTTGAAATACGATTTTAACTTCTTTGGGATATGTACTGATAATGGAAGTTTTTGGCACATTGATCACTTCAAAAGGCATTGTAAAAATACCCTCAGTAAATTTATCAACTTTTCCCGTTATAACAATATGATCTACTGATAAACTCACTTTTTTATCAGGTATAATTAAAGGAATGTTTTTCTCAAAACTCTCAGTTATCTTCTCAATATCAACAGCTTCGGTTTTAACTTCTGAAATACTGTCTATAATTCCTTTTGGACCCGAAATTGTTATATAATCAGGTTTAAAAACAATCTCATTAACCAAATTAAAACCTGATTTAAAATGTAAATTTATATCAGATATAACTTTTACTTTTTTTGAAAATTTCTTACCAAAATCAAAGTATAATGTATCCGGTTTTATTTTTAACAAGTCCGTCTCTGCTGAAAATTGTGCTTGTAAAGCATTGATATTTGAACTTGTTTCAGAAAAATAAACACTGTTTTTTAAGTGTTTAATCTCTTTTAATGAATAGTTTAGTTTTTTTTCTTTGATCTTATGTCTCAGTAATTTAAATCCTCTGGTCTTAAGTGTTAAAGTAATTTCATTAAGTGGTTCACTTTGCAATAACTTTTTAGCAGGCAGATCGATATAGTTTACTTCAATTTTAACATCTTCAATATACTCTTCAGATAGTTTGATCAACATCCAAAATAAAAATGACATTGTTAAAAAAAATAAAAACACTCTTAGTTTCTTATTATTCTTTAAAGAATCAATTTTATTTTGAGATTGATTTTGCATCATAAAAATTTTAAATAAAGATATAAAAAAATGAGTTCTGCCTGAACAGAACTCATCATAATATTTATTTCAAACTATTTTTTCTTTTTATCTACTACAGGAAGATACTTCTTGCTTAACTCCATAGAAAGTGAAGAACGTTCAAATTTAATTTTTCCGGCGCTTGTTTCAATGATACAGGTATTATCGTTATCATTCAATTCAACGATTTTCCCGTGTATTCCACTGGTAGTCACTATTTTTGCTCCTCTTTTAATGGTGCTTTGAAACTTTTTTTCATCTTTTTGACGCTTCATTTGAGGGCGAATCATAAAAAGATAAATTACCAGGAACATTAATGGAATTAATATAATGTTTGTCATATTACTTCCTTGTAAAAAAATTGTATCGTACATAATTTTATTTATTTTATTTTTGCTTTTGGTGTTACAAACGCCTTAATTAATAACAACTCTTTCCCATTTTGGGTGTTTGTTATCAAAGTAATTCGCTTTTGTTGTTTATTTGGTTTTCCTCTTGAATTAAACTTCACTTTAATTTCAGCAGATTTTCCTGAAAGAATTGGTTCTCTAGGCCATTCGGGAATTGTACAGCCACATGTAGCTTTTGCTGAAGTGATAATTAATTCCTTCTTTCCGGTATTGGTGAAATTAAAAACAGTTTCAACTACATCTCCTTCATTAATTGTCCCAAAATCATGTTCGACATTTTCAAATTTCATCACCGGACTATCATATTTTATTCCATGATCTCTTTTCTTTGCTGTTTCAAGATTGTCTTTGTTAACCTTTGATGTAGGGTTATTATTACAGGACGTTAATACTACACCTAATAATAGTGTTACTAAAAATATTGTGCGTTTCATCTGTTTCAATTTATTGATGCCAAATATAAAAAATTATAACAACCCTCTTCCAATTTTATTTAACCTTTTATCCTGTTGATATACTTTGAGTAACTTATCTAAAACTCCGTTGATAAAAAAACTGCTTTTTTGAGTGGAATAATCTTTTGAAATTTCAATATATTCATTAATCGTTACTTTAGTTGGGATTGACGGGAAATGCAAAAATTCGGTCAATGCCATTTTAATCAAGATCATATCAATTTCTGCTATTCTTTCATTATCCCAGTTGGGTGTTTTACTGTCAATATCTTCATCAAAATCAGTATTGTGCAAAACTGTTTTGCGAAAAATATCCAACATAAACTCCCGATCGTCTTCTTTAATTTCTAAATTATGGAGACTTACAAACTGATTGGGCTTTAAATTTTTTATTGTTTTGATTATCATAGTATTAATGAATGGCAAATCATCAAGCCAATTCAAATTCAAACTTTCGTAATAATCAAAAAGCTTATCATTTGGGGCAAAAACTTCTTTAAAAGCATTTAAAATAAATTCCTTATCCTCTTCAAATGAATTTGTTTTTGATTTTAAATAATCTTCATAAATTTTACTCTCCTTAAGTTTATCTAAAATTATTCTTACATATTCTCTGTCTTCCTTCCAGTTTTTTAATTTTTTTTCTTTTGCATAATTTTGTAGAACAGTACTTTGTTCAATCGCCTTAATTATACTATTATTTACAAATTTTAAACTGGGTTTCTTATCTTCAGATGTTGCTAAAAATTTTTTCTTTTGAATCTCAAGATGTTCATTTGCCATGTTTTTAACTTCAACCAAAAGTAATAATTGTAAAACATAAAGCTCTAATGTTTTTTTTACACTTAGGTCTAAAAATTTTTCTTCTCTAGTTAGATCATCGCTTTTTGATTGGAGCAAGGCATAAATGGATTGCATTACCTTAATTCGAATATGTCGTCTATTCACCATAATTAAAAAGATCGTAAAAAATTTAATTTTAAAATATTTACAAATTTAATCTTTTTTTAAAAAAATATGGTTTTAATATTTGAAATTTAATAATATTCATATAAACATGTATCTTCGTCAAAATAATCACAACTTTGTTTTTCTTTAATGAGAGCCCTTAAATACTTAAACAAATACTTTTATAAATATCGAAGCCGGTTAATTTTTGGTCTTTTAATTACCGTATTTTCGAAAATTTTTGTTTTACAAATACCTCAATTAATTAGAGAATCCCTAAATATTGTTGAAGATTATAACAAAAATCTGGTCGATAATATTGATATCGTTAAACACCAGCTTCTAATAAATATCTCTTTTATAATTGGTGCTGCAATTCTCTCCGGTTTTTTTACTTTTTTGATGCGGCAAACACTCATAGTTATGTCTCGTTTGATAGAATTTGATCTAAAAAATGAAATTTATAAACAGTACCAACAATTATCATTGAGTTTTTATAAAAAAAATCGTACCGGTGATCTGATGAACCGAATAAGTGAGGATGTAGGAAAGGTGAGAATGTATTTTGGTCCTGCCATTATGTATTCAATGAATATGTTGGTTTTGTTTATAATAGCCATTACAAAAATGATCAATATTGATGCTAAACTCACTTTATACACATTATTACCTTTTCCAATTTTATCAATTTCAATCTATTATTTAAGTAGGGTGATCAATGTAAGAAGTGCGATAGTACAACAGTATCTGTCAAAATTAACAACTTTTTCTCAAGAGTTTTTCTCAGGTATCAATGTAGTTAAAGCCTATAGCATTGAAAAACAAACAGCCATTGATTTTGATAATCTAGCTACCATTAGTAAACAAAAAAACATTGATCTATACAAAGCACAGGCTTTATTTTTTCCTCTAATGATCCTGTTGATAGGCATTAGTAATCTTATTGTTATCTATATTGGTGGCATGGAATATATCAATGGCGAAATTGAAAATATTGGCTATATAGCCGAATTTATTATCTATATCAATATGTTAACCTGGCCTGTGGCTGTTGTGGGATGGGTAACTTCAATTGTGCAACAGGCCGAAGTTTCTCAAAGACGAATTAATGAATTTTTAGAAGAAGTTCCAAATATTGAAAATGTACAATCTAAACCCACTGTAATTCATGGAGATATCCAATTCAAACATGTGAATTTCACATATAATGATACTGAAATTACTGCTTTAAAGGATATTAGTTTTTCAATTAAACAAGGTAAAACCTTAGCAATTTTGGGAAAAACAGGCTCCGGTAAGTCAACCATTGTTTACTTAATTGCCCGTATGTATGACGCAGATTCTGGTGAAGTATTGATCGACAATACCCCTATCAGAAATGTGAATCTGTTTTCATTAAGAGATAGTATAGGTTTTGTTCCACAAGATGCTTTTTTATTTTCTGATACCATTAAAAATAACATCAAGATTGGTTATGAAAATGCTACTGATGATGAGATCATCAAAGCGGCTAAGGATGCTTATATCCATCATAATATAGTTACATTCAATAAAAAATATGACACCTTGGTTGGTGAAAGAGGTGTGACATTATCCGGAGGGCAAAAACAAAGAGTATCAATAGCCAGAGCGATTATTTCTAAACCTAAAATATTAATTTTTGATGACTGTTTATCTGCTGTTGATACAGAAACGGAAGAGATCATCTTAAAAAATTTACAAAAAGCAAGTATTGGTATAACAACCATTATTGTTAGTCACCGAACATCTTCTGTTAAAAATGCTGATAAAATAATTGTAATAGATCAAGGAATAATAGCTCAAAGAGGTACACATGAAGAATTGAAATCTCAAAAAGGATATTATCAAGACATTTATAATCAACAACTTGAAGAGCAAACTAATGACAGTTAACAAATGGAAATAAACAAATAAAAAAAATGTTGGATAATTAGTTAATTTTTATAGATTTGTCATTGTTATACTTAACATAAATTATAATTTAAAGAAAAGATATTATGAGTGAAAAAGGTTATATTGAACAAGAAGAGATTTATTCTCAGGTCTTGAGAGCAGGTAGAAGAACTTACTTTTTTGACGTGAGAGAAACAAAAGCAGGTGATTATTATTTAACTATTACTGAGAGTAAAAAATTTACTCATGAAGATGGATCATTCCATTATAAAAAACACAAAATTTATTTATATAAAGAAGATTTTGAAACATTTAGAGAAATGTTAGACAAATCAACTGATTTTATCATTAATGAAAAAGGACAAGAAGTAATATCAGAACGTCATCAAAAAGATTTTCACAAACCAAATGAAACACCTACCAATGGTGAAGAAGTAGAAAAATCTTCTCCTGATAGTTTTACTGATATCAATTTTGAAGATATCTAGAAACCAACAAAAACCGCTTTATTAGCGGTTTTTTTATTGCTGATAATTAGACTAAGACTTTATTTTTAGTTTTTAGAACTTTGCTAAATAATCCTTTATTCAATAGATTTAGTACCTCCGTTTTTTGACTGGTTTTAACTAAAAAGGATAAATTATAATTACTACCACCATATGAGATCATCCTGATAGGAATATCCTTTAAACTATTAAAAATTGTGGCAGTAATACCTTTATTATTTTGAGCTATATCGCCTGCAATACAAATTATACTCAATTCAGAATCTACTTCAACACTTCCAAAACTACTGAGTTCATCAGTAATTTGATCAATATTCTGAACATTATCTATCGTTAATGAAACCGCTACTTCAGATGTTGTAATCATATCAATAGATGTTTTATTTTTATCAAAGATCTCAAAGATCTTTTTCAAAAAACCATAGGCCAACAGCATTCTATACGATTTGATTTTAATGGCAGTAATATCATCTTTAGCTGCAATTGCCCGGATATGATAATCAGATTTTGGTTTGTTACAGATCAAAGTCCCCAGTGCCTGTGGATCAAAAGTATTTTTAACCAAAACCGGTATATTATTTTCCTTTGCAGGGAGAAGACTTTGCGGGTGTAAGATCTTTGCGCCAAAATATGCCAATTCGGCTGCTTCGTCAAATGAAATTTCCTCTATTGAAAATGTTTGATCAACATATCTTGGATCGTTATTATGCATTCCATCAATATCTGTATAAATCTGAATCTGACTTGCATTTACGGCAGCCCCAATTAAAGAAGCTGTATAATCACTCCCTCCCCTATCTAAATTATCAATATCTCCTAAGGTATTTCTACAAATAAATCCCTGTGTAACAAAAATTTCAATGCCTTTGTTTTTTGATATAATTCCTTGCAAATTACTTGAAATAAGTTCTTTATCAGGCTCTCTCATCACATCAATTTTCATAAACGATAAAGCAGAAATTAATTTAGATGAGATATTTTCTTGCTCTAAGTATAATTGGATAATCTGCGTTGATAATAACTCACCTTGTGCTAAAATTACTTTTTCTGTATTAATCACTTCATTTTTATATAATAATGAATGTAAATTATTAAATATATAACTCAACAATACTTTTGCTTTATCGAGATATTCTTCATTATCAAATAAGTTTTGGATCTCTTTCTGATACTTTCTGTATAGTATTTCAATTTCTAGTTTTGCATCTGCTAAATTTGCCTTTTTATAAAAATTGCTAATCTCTACTAAAGAATTTGTTGTACCACTCATAGCAGAAAGTACAACAATTTTAGGGGTATTATTTGAACTAATAATTTTAGCTACTTTTTTTATATTATTTGAAGACCCAACAGATGTCCCACCAAATTTTAATACGATCATTTCTACAGTTATTTTTTACAAATATTTAAGGATTTAGTTTTTTATAAAAATTTTTAAGATATATTTACATTTTTATAACAAAATGTTTAATTTCAAACAATGAAGACAATTCAAGAGGCTGTTGAAGAGATTATCAACCAAACTCCGTTTATTGAAGAAGCCATACATGATAAACTTATTAATGTATCTTCTCTGGCACGAGAAATACAGTCTGAAGTTGAAATAAAATTGGGGAAAAATGTAAAAACCGGAGCTGTAATGATGGCAATCAACAGAATGTCTCCCATGCAAGTTTTACGGGTAAGAAAGAACATCAAATCAATTTCAATTAATTTAAAAGACTTTATCGTACGTTCTGACCTACTTGACTATACATTTAAAAATACCAGCTCATTACAAAATAGAATAGCCAAGTTATATGGCAGGATTGAAGGAAATGGCGAATCATTCTTTACAGTTTCACAAGGAATTTTTGAAACAAATATTGTGGTAAGCTCTGATCTAAAAAAAGAAGTTGAAAAGGTTTTAGAAAATGAAGAGATCATTCATTCAATGCGTAATTTAGCATCGATAACAATTAAATTGCCCAAATCAAATTTAGAACAATCAGGTGTTTATTATTTTATTTTAAAACAATTTGCCTGGGCAAATATACCTGTTCAGGAGATTATCTCTACAACACATGAAATTACACTTGTTGTGAAAGAAACTGATATCAATAAAAGTTTTTCTATCCTTATTAATCTAAAGGTATCATAATCTTAAACTGAACAATTTTTTATTGGTTTTAAAAACAAAAATTACTTATCGAAGTTTTTGATGATATTTTTGTTGAAAATATTCAAAATACATATATAATTTATAGTTCACTTCCATTCCGTAATCTACTGTAGGATCGTAATCAATGCGCTGTTCATATAAACTAGGATTATATACACTAGGCTGTAAAACACGCTGATTCCACTCTATTACATACATATTGTTTTTAAATTCTAAAGTGTGCTGTGAATAATAATTCTTAGGTTTTTGAGTAACCAGCCAAGAGTCAAAACCAATCTCTATGATAATGATCTCATATTCTAATTCATCGTTGGCAATCCTTATTGTATCCTGATTAGTTTTATTATCTACTCCTGTTGTAAAGTTATTTTTAACCAGATCATTATTTGCACTTGTGTTTTGAGAACTTGTGCAACTGTAGATCAATATTGAAAAAACAATAATTATCATCAAATTTTTCATGAAAGTAGAATTTATAAATCTTTAAATACTCAACAATTTTAATGCCAAAAATTAGTCATCAAAAAGGAACTCTTTAAAAATATCCCAATGTTTACCATTGTGTTTTAGTAAAAATATACTATTAACTTTAAATGAATTTTCAAACTTTCTTTCTTTAAAATCAAGCCATATTTTGTGAAACATCTCTTTACTCAAATCACGTGTTGCAATCGTTAAATGTGGATAAATATTCTGATTGATCTCTTTTTCATTAAAATCTAATTGATTAATCAACAAATCATTAAGCTTTTTATGGAGATTTATTATTGGTTTGTGATTAACAATACTAATAAATATAACTCTAGGCGAAAAGCAACCAAAACCTGATTGATATATATCAAATTTATTTTGATTAATTGCAAAATTTTCCAACTCCGTTACCAATTGTATTTCTTTATCCTCTGCTTTTCTAAAGGGCATTTGTAAGGTAATATGCGCAGGTGATTTTAGTGCATGCCGAACGTTATAATTCAATTTCATTTCTTCTTTTAATAATTTAATCTCTTCTCTTAATGAAAGATGTGGAATAAGAGCAATAAAATATAGATTCTTTTTATCCATGATATAAATTTATAAAATTACTAATAGAAAATGTTTAGATTCTATTAATTATTAAAAACAAAAAAAAGCCCTTATTAAGAGGGCTTTCTTTGTATAATATTTTATGATTTCTTATTCTTCTTCACCTTCTTCATCTTCTTTCTTTTTCCCTTTCACTTTATTCCAAATTTTTATTTCATCATCAGCGGTTAAACCTGAGTCTATCTCTACATTGATACCATCTGAAATACCTAGTTTTATATCTCTTCTTTCAAACTCCTGATCTCCGGTTTTCACTTCAACATAAGGTATATCTTCTTTTTTATCAAACTGTAATAAAGATTCTTTAATTGATAAAACACTATCCTTTTTTTCTAAAACAATATCAGCATTAGCACTATAACCGGCTCTTACAAAATAACCTTTATCTAAAGTAACATCAGCTTTGATCTTAAATTGTACTGCACCACTTTCTTCCGTTCCTTTTGGTGCAATAAACGTTAATCTAGCAGGGAACTTTTTACCATCTATAGCGCCCAGTGCTACTTCAATATCTATACCATCTTTTAGTTTACCAACTTCTGCTTCATCAACTTTTCCTTCAAAGATCATTTTGCTCATATCTGCAATTGAAGCAATAGTAGTACCTGCGTTAAAATTATTACTTTGGATAACCTGATACCCTTCTTTTACAGGGATTTCTAATATCATACCCGTAGTAGTTGCTCTAATATTTGTGTTTGCCATACCCGACGAACTTGATGAGCCTTTTTTTATAATCTGATAATCATTTTGTGCATTGATAAGGTCTTGCCTAGCCTGGTTGTAATTCAATTCGATCGTCTCAAAATCCTTTCGTGAAATTACACCACTATCATATAATTTTTTATTTCGATTATAGACTATTTTGGCATTATCTACTTGCAATTTCGTTTTATTTATTCTGCCCCTAGCATTTGTCAATGCTTGCTCATTAGGCACAACTCTAACTTTAGCAAGTAAATCACCTTTTTTAACTTCAGCGCCTTCTTCAACAAATATTTTATCAATAATACCTGATATTTGCGGTTTGATCTCAACCTCTTCTAAAGGTATTACTTTTCCCGTGGCTACAGTTTTTCTAACAATATTTGTCTTAAATGGCTTTTCTGTCTCATAAGATATTGCTGATTTGTTATTTTTCTTTCCAAACCAAATTAATACAGCTATTAAGGCTATGGCAATTCCGCCAAATATTAAAGTTTTTTTCATTATGATCTATTTTATTCTGTTTGATTATTAATTATTCATCTCTTAAAGCATCTATTGGCTTAATACTAACTGCTGTTTGAGCAGGAATCAACCCAATTAAAGTACCTAAAACCACCAAAGTAACGGCAGCAATTATTATAACAGGAATATCAACTGTTGGATTGGTTAAAACCGGTTCATCACCTTGACCGATGGTTGCATCAATGATCATCAATACAATTCCTCCAGATATTATTCCTAAAGCTCCTGCTATACTTGTTAAAAAAACTGATTCTAAGATTATTTGTCTTTTAATTTCCCAAGGTTTAGCTCCTAATGCTCTTCTTATTCCAATTTCACCTGTACGTTCTTTTACCGTAATCAATAAAATATTACCAATGGCAAATACACCTGCAATCAAAGTTGCAATACCAACAAACCATGTTAAAAATTGCATACCTTTTAAGAATCCTGTTACTTTATCAATTTCTTTTCCTAAATTAAAACTACCAAATGCCCTATTGTCTTTTGGGTGGACTTTATGTACATTTTTCAATAATAACTTAACATCAGCTTCAATTTGAGAAATATCAAACTCTGGTTGCCCAGTAATCATCATCCATCCCATAGTATCTCCCGTATTGTAAACTTGCTGATAAGTTGTAAAAGGAATATGAATTGCTCCTTGAGGTCCTCCCATTCTAACTTGACCTTCTTTGTATAAACCTATAACTTTGTAGTTTATATCATTGATCTTAATATACTGACCTATAGGATGTTCATCTTTATCAAAAAGCTGCTTATAAATTTCATTTTCTATAACACATACTTTTTTCTTTTCCTTTATGTCATTATTATTAATAAATCTTCCATAAACCAAATCCTTCTTTTCAACTTTATCCAATTCAGGGTAATCTCCATATATACCAAATGTTCCCGATTTAAAATTATTTGTAGCTAAACCTTGTGTTTGATGTCTTGGTACTACAAATTCTAAACCATCTATCTCACTTTTAATCTTATCAAGGTCAGACGTTTTAAGTGTTAATCTTTTTCCTTCCTGGAAACCTTTAAATGGTTTACTTGTTGATTGCGCCCAAATAAAAACACTATTGGTAGCAAAATTTCCAAATAATTTATTGAAATTATTTTCCATACCTCTGGCAGCCCCCAATAAAACAACCAATAAAAAGATACCCCACATTACGCCTATTATTGTAATAGCAGTACGCAATTTATTTTTACGAATACTCCCGTAAATCTCTTGCCATGTATCTTTATCAAATAAAAATTTCATCTTTTATTTACTATTGTTTTATATTAATTACTCATCATTTAATGCAACAATTGGTTTTATTCTTGCAGCTCTTTTCGCAGGAATATAACCTGCAATTGTACCTGCAATCACTAAAACTACTGTTGCTCCAACAACAACATAGGTTTCTACACTTGGATTTATAATAAAGAAGGTTTCTAATTTATCTCCGATAGCTTTTAAAGTAAATATACCTAACATTAATCCTGAATAACCGGCAATGGCTGTTACAAATATTGATTCTAACATAATCATGCCGATGATTGATTTTGGAGTTGCTCCAATAGCTTTTCTTATACCAAGTTCTTTGGTACGTTCTTTAACTATATAAACCATAATATTACTAATTCCAATAATACCTGCTATCAAAGTGCCTATGCCTATAAATAGAATTATAACATTGAGTACCATCATAAACTGTTGCACACCCTTTGCTCCTTCAGCATAATTTTGAACTCTCAGCGCTCCCTGATCTCGTGGATCAATACTGTGTTTTTCCTTTAACATTTTAGTAAGTGTTCTTGTAAACGCCAATGCCTGATCAACACTTAATTTAGGATTATACGTTAATCCAAACCTATCCAACTCGTCATTATCACGATACATTCCTTGCGCCGTTGTAAAAGGCGTGTAAACATATCGTTCATCATTATCACCACCAGGATCGCTAAAAACACCTACAACTTTATATGAAATACCATCTAAATTTATGTTTTTACCTATTGCACTTAATTCACCAAAAAGATCTTTTTCTACCAATCTCCCAACAGCAATAACCTTTGCTCTTTTTTGGATATCCAAGACACTTAAAAATCTACCATCAATAATTTCAGCCGATTCTAATGGCTGATAATCAGGATAAACTCCTCTTACAGTATATCTATTTTGTTCTCCTTTATAAACTGCTTGGACATTATATCTTTCAATATTTGGACTAAAGAATTGGATATCATCTTCAAACTTCTCATTGATAAACTTGGTATCATCATTTTTAAATTGAATCTTTCTACCACTTTGCAACCCTTTATAAGGCTTGGTTGTTCTACCAGATCTTATATAAACTGAATTTTGAGCATCACCTGCAAACTGTTTTTCAAAAGTATGTTTTAAACCATTACCTATTCCAAACAAAAGTGTAAATAGCAATATTGCAAATGCTATAGTGAACCCAGAAAGAATAGTTCTTAATTTATTCTTCTTTAGGGTTTGGAACATTTCTATCCAACGATCTAAATCAAACATCTGATTATACTTTTGCTTTTACAATTTTAGATTTTCTTTCGTCACTCATAATGATACCATCTTTTAAACGAATAATTCTATCGGTTTGTTCAGCAATATCTTCCTCATGTGTAATTACTAAAATCGTCATACCCTCATCATGTATTTCACTTAACAATTCCATTATTTGTTCTGATGTAACCGAATCTAATGCACCCGTAGGCTCATCAGCTAAAATTAACTTTGGTTGGGTAACCAAGGCTCTTGCAACTGCAACCCTTTGTTTTTGTCCACCTGAAAGCTCATTTGGTAAGTGATTAGCCCAATCTGTTAATCCCACCTTATCAAGATACTCCATGGCAATTTTTTGCCTTTCTTTTCTTTTAATACCTTTATAATACAATGGTAATGCTACATTTTCAAGAGCATTTTTATAAGAGATCAAATTAAATGATTGAAAAACAAATCCTAAAAACTTATTGCGTAAAATAGCCGCTTTCTTTTCATCAAGGTTTTCAATTAATTGATTGTTAAGATAATACTTGCCCTCATCATGTGTATCTAATAAACCTATAATATTCAATAAAGTAGATTTTCCAGAACCCGAGGATCCCATAATAGATACAAATTCACCTTTTTTAATATGAAGATCCATTCCTTTTAAAACATGTAGAGACTCTTTTCCTATGGGATATGATTTATGAAGTTTTTCAAGTTTTATCATTTGGTTATTTTAGTTTTTCAAATATAAAAATCGTTTGTTATAAAATCTCTTAAGCCTTTGTTAAAAAAGTAAAATTCATTTTACTTAACTTCGCTTAATGAAAACAATGAATAATAAATCTATTGTTTTATTTGACGGGTATTGTAACCTGTGTAATGCTTCCGTCAGATTTATTATCAAAAGAGATAAAAAACAACAATATGTTTTCTCCTCATTACAATCAGACGCCGCACAAAAAGTTTTGTTACAGTATGAATACAATATTTTTAATACTGATTCAATTATTTTAATTGAAAACGAAAAAGTATATGATAAATCAACTGCTGCATTACGAATAGCTAAGAATTTAAAACCCTTTTGGAATTATGCATATTACCTAATTTACATACCCAAATATATGCGAGATTGGGTATATGATCTTATTGCCAAAAATCGCTATCAATGGTTTGGTGAAAAAGAAGATTGTACTATTAATTTTTCTTCAAATAAAAATAGATTCTTATAATCAAAGTGCTATTATTTTAAAAAATCCTTTAGATATTTCAAAATAAAATTTTACCAAAAAAAAACAGGCCAAAATTATTTAAATTTCGACCTGCCAATCCCCTTTTTTAGCAATTCTTTTCCCTTTTTTTTAAATGAATTACCCCTTTTTTTCTTATTATTAAATCCCCTTTTTTTAATAAATCAAATTATATTCTTGTCAGTAATCTTTCTTCAGTATACAATGGTATTTTAACTCTTGTTTTCCCCCAAGCCAAAACCATTTGCGTACCATAATTTTTTGAATTAAATCCTATTGAAAAAATATCAATTGGTTGACCATTCGTTGCCGGTACTTTAATTCTTGCAATATCTTTATCAGAATTGTAGAAATACGTACCATAAGTATCTGTATTAGAATTTAGGATGATTGTCCAATAATCTTCATTTGGAATTGTAAATAGGACATATGTTCCTGCTTTTACATATTTATTTCCAAACATCACATCTTTATAAAACTTAATTTCTGTAGCTTCATTGGCTCCTGTTCTCCATATTTTTCCGAAAGGAATTTCTGTTCCAAAAACTGAATCCTGATCAGTTGCTGGTCTACCATAAAGAACTTTTATTTGTGGTTTTAAATCATTACCTTCTTTGTAGTATGTGATATCGTGTGACTCTTTATCAAGACTACTAAAACTCTGTGCATTAGCCAATTCAACAGTAAATATCAACATTGATAACCATAACAAAATAGCCAAAATCTTAATCTTTTTCATAGCAATTCTTTTTATTTGTTTATATTATTTAAACGCACAGGGCTTGTGTTTGTTGCTCTTTATTATTTCATAATGAGCAATTTAAATCAATATTAGACTTTATCTTTAGTACTTTGTTCTTTGGTTATTACACCATTATTAATTGTAATATCACTAGTGATCACAAAATCTGAAGTATAAACTTTTAATGTATAAGTACCTTCTTCTAACTTAGTTTTATCAATTTCACATACCCTTCCTCTATTAGTTGATTGGTGAACCAGTTCGTGATTTGCAGGCGCTAAGATTTCGTATTTGTAAAAATTCTCTGCAGAAGTCAATTCTAAATTATTCGAATTTGAATGATCAACTATTGTAATAGCATCTTCACCATTTGGAAAAGTAGTAACATATTTTGTTATTTTATCAACTTGTTCTTGTTGTGCAAATCCGGTTAAACTTATTAATGTAATGACGATTGTTAAAAATGTAGCTTTCATAGTATTTTTTTTATATAATTATTATTATTTTATTGTACTGCTTAAAGATTCTAATTTATAATTGATCACATATTCATTTAAAGTATAAACACCTTCTCTATAATCAAATTGATTATTATTCATCTTGAATGATTCATGTGTCATTTCATGTGTGTTGTTTTCAAAATTTGATCTGTTTACTAAACTATTAATAACTAGAACATTGCTATCATCAAGAGTAATTTTAATATCAAGATCATTTACTGATTGTTCATAATTTTTTTCATCCTGATGTAATATTTCTGTAATCCCTTCGTTATTTTGTTGTGAAAATCCGAGTAATCCAACAAATAAGAAACCTAAAACTAATATCGTATTTTTCATAATTGAAAATATTAAGTTAAAAAATCAGAATTCTATTTTAGAATTCTTTAAAATTTCGAGATAATTGTTTTTGTTATCGTTTTTAGGTTCGAACATTTTAAATAACATATTTATTAAGTTTTATAAATTGACCTATAGAGTTTCTAGAATATTTTTTAGATCAAAAAATTAAAATTTCAAAATGTCATTTATTGAGGGAGAGTAAAATGAGATGTTCGTCTCTAATTACAATTCAAATATAAGGGCAAAATAGTATGTAAAACAATAGATAAAAATGGGAATTTTATATATCCCTATAAACCGTGATATTATAATTTCAATCAAAAAAAATTGAGTTAAGAAAAAATATTTAAACCTAAGTTATTGAATATCTGTTATTTAAAATAATGCAATAAATTTATAAATCTATCGTTACCTGTTAGTTTTTTTATTTAAAATAAAATAAAATATTTTTTAAATAAATAGAATTTATTAAAATACTCACCATAAACAGGTATTTTACAATTCCATGTAAACAGTTAAATTCATTATTATTTTTGGGTATAATTGAAAAATATTATTTTTCTAAAAATTATGATTTATTCTAAAAAAGAAGAGAATATTTCAATATATTCTGTTTTTCAATAAAAAATAATAGTATTTCTAAGGCAGTTTTTTTCCTAAATACATCAATTTATAACCAGCTTCAACTGGCATTTGATCGCTATCAGATGGAAGTATATGAATTTCACCTTCATTATCTTTAATAAATAAGGGTATCGACTTAATCTCATCTTTAGTATCTTCCATAAGCTTTAAATAATGCTCTTTTGAAGTAATCTCCACCTCATTGATATCTGGATAATCTCTTACAACTTCACTTATATTAATATAATCGTCAGTTTGTGAAAACAAGCCGTGAACCGGATTATTTTTAGGATCACGCATCTCTAAAGAACTGATCAATCTATAAGCTCCATGTTCACCAAAGTATGGCTTTAATTTATTAATGGCATATTCATTAACTGTATATGATCCTGTCAATGCCATTAAATAACCAATATCATTTAATTCAATATTCTCTACAAGATCCTCAGAATATATATCACACACTATAGCTTCTAATTCTTTATTTTTTGCGTTTTCAATATGTTTTGGATTACTATCAATCAACACAACCCTACGACCGGAATTTTGAAGATAAGTAGCAATTAATATAGCTGATTCTGATGCGCCAATTATTAATATTCCTTCTGATTTTTTTAGCATTACACCTGAAAGACGAGCAAATAAACGAGCAGTAGTAGCATTTAACAAAACTGTTCCCAAAACAATCATAAACACCAATGGTGTTATATAATTAGCACCTTCTACGCCTTGCATGGTTAATTTTAATCCGAACAATGAAGCAATTCCGGCAGCCACAATTCCCCTGGGACCAACCCAACTTATAAAAAGTTTTTCATTAAGCTTTATATCTGATTTTCTGGTACTCAAAAAAACAGCCAAAGGCCGTACAAGTAAAACAACTACTAAAAATAATAACAATGACTGCCAGTTATATATCAATTCCAGATCTATCATATTGATTTGTGCAGAAAGAAGGATAAAGAGTATGGATATTAATAATATACTGATGGTTTCTTTAAAATACATGATATCTTTTAAAATATCTATCTTCATATTCCCTAATACCATTCCCATAATTACTACTGCTAATAAACCGCTTTCATGTGCAAAAAAATCAGAAAGAACAAAAACTGCTAAAACTGATGCCAATGAAACTGCATTTAATAGATAATGTGGAATCCATCTATATCTTAAGGCCATTGCAAATGCATGGGCTGATGAAAATCCTATAGAAAATCCTATGACAATTATTTTTCCAAACTCAATTAGCGCTTCTTTGGTATAATTATTTCCTTGTAACTCACCTACACTTATAAATTCGTAAACCAAAACAGCAGCCAGCGCTCCAATGGGGTCTATTAAAATACCTTCCCATTTTAAAATAGTAGAAATATCCTTTTTAATAGCTAAATTTCTTAATATTGGCGTAATAACTGTAGGACCTGTTACTATGATCAATGAAGAAAACAAGAAAGATAAAGACCAACTTAAACCAATAGTATAATGCGCTGCAATACCGGCAAATATTAAAGTTATAAATGAACCTAAAGTAATTAATCTATAAATTACAGGCCCAACACTTTTAATTTCTTCTTTTTTTAATGTCAAGCCTCCTTCAAATAATATCAGACTGATAGCAAGTGATACGAAACCAAATAGTCGTTCACCGGGAAAAAGTCCTGTTTCACCATTCCAAACGGGTTCAATCCATTTATTACCATCTTCAGAAATAAGTGTCGAAATTGGTCCAACAAATAATCCAATCAAAATTAAAGGTAAAATTGCAGGAATCTTAAATTTCCAGGCCAACCATTGCGCCATGATTCCCAAAATGATAATTCCTGCTAATTCTAACATATTTTCTCTTTATAAACCTACTCTACAAATATAATTTTTTTATTTTGTTTAAAAATAATTATTCTGGCTTGTTATAACCGTTAATTTTAATGCAACAATTTTTTGATATTCTAAGAAACTTTTAAAATAAAAACCTAAATTTCAATAGTATTTTCACCTTATTTCACAAATTTTTAAAACCAATGCAAAAAGAATATTTACTTGCTTTTACTACTGAATTTGATTAACTTAGCTCCATCCTTTAATATAAGATATTACTAATAATTTATATCAAACCCGTTTTTTGGATGTCACTTACCACGATTAATTAATTGATTTATTACAGCAGATAATTTTTCTGCTTTTATTTAATTTTTAAATGTTCATATATGTACGATAAAAAATCTGATTTAGCAGGTCCGGGAATTAGCACTTACGAAGAAGTGAATAAAATTTTACCGGATAATTACCAAGCTCTTTTACCTCCTTTAAAAAGGATGGAAGCCTTATTTTTGATCAAAGATTATATTGAAAAAGGACTTGCGGAAGCTTTAAACCTTCAAATGGTACAAGTTCCGCTTATTGTTAGTAAAGATAGTGGTGTAAATGATTATCTGGATCGTGATGGATCTCGAACTCCTGTTGAATTTCCGGCAGGATTAGGATTGCCCAAAAGAATTGAAGCTCAAGTAGTTCAGGCAGCCACTAAGTGGAAAAGAATGGCATTAGCTCAATTTGATTGTGCTGTTGGTCAGGGAATTAATACTGATATGAAAGCGATTAGGAAAGATTATTTCTTAGATCATGATCATTCTTCTTATGTTGATCAGTGGGATTGGGAAAAAAGGATCACA
>JAUWUU010000002.1 GCA_030617765.1 Flavobacteriia bacterium
AACAGAAGAAGGGAAACAAAAAAATCGTAATGTAGAAATTGAAATAAAATAAAATAACCAAATTAAAAATTAAAAATTATGTTAAAATTAGCAATAAATACAACAGCTTGTGATGGTTCCGATGTTTTTTGGCCATGGTTAATGTGGCTATTAGGTGCCTTCTTATTAGGATTATTATTAGGATGGTTATTAAAACAACTTTTTGGTGGTGATGGTGATGCCAAAGTAGCAGCAGCTCCTGTTGTTGCAATAGATGCCGTTAAAGATGATTACACTAAAATTGAAGGTATTGGTCCAAAAATTAAAGGATTATTAAATACTGACGGATTATGGAGTTTTCATCAACTAGCATTATCAAAAACAGGTCGTTTACAAAAAATTCTTGATAATGCAGGTGCTGCTTATACGGTTCATAATCCTCGAACTTGGGCTGCGCAATCCAAACTAGCTGATGAAGGTAGTTGGGAAGAATTAAAAATTTGGCAAGATCATCTCAAGGGTGGTTTATAAGAATTCACAACTTTGATTAATTTTATACCCCGTTCATTAGTACTAATGAACGGGTTTTTTAGGCAAAAAAAAAGCTGTCAAATAATTGACAACCTTTTTTAAATTAAATTTGAGTTGTATTTTCTATCCAAAGAAATAAGCCATTTTCCAAAATCTTTTATTTTTAGATTCTGTACAATTTCTTTTAGGATTATTTAAGCAGTATAAATATTCCCTTCCTTTAGCGTTTATTTTAGCATTGATACCATTAATTTTATTAGTTATTCCAAAAGCCACGAAATCTCTTGGATTTCTATTTTCAATAACAATTAAATTTCTACCTTGTAAATCACTAACAATCTCATAAATAAGGTAATAATCTTCATCAATTAACGAAACATCAACAAATTTACCTTTGTCATTGTTTTTGAGATATTCCAATATTTTACGTTCTACATTCATAGCAATGTGTTTTTAGAATGTTATAATAAAGATGCAAAAAAGTTGTATTGGTTGCGTATTAAATAATAAAATAAATGTAATATTATAATAACGAAAAAAATATAGTATTTATTGTTATTTTTCTAAGATATTGTCAATATTCTAAAATTTTAAAACCAAGTTAATTCTATAAGTATCAATATACTTACAATTTTATATCAAAATAATAGTGAATAAACTATAGTTTGTACATTATAGTTTGTATTGTGATTCTTAAAAAAACTAAAATTTTAAAAAAGGATCAATTTTTTATATCCGTTAAAATTACGTAAAATTACATTTTATAATATTTATTAGTTTTCTAATTTATGGATGATAAAATAATTAAAAATAAGGAGTTAAATATATGGGAAGCATTAATTCCTGTTATAATTTTAGTAATTTTATTAGCTTATAATGTTTCTGTTTATGGTGATAATGCTTTAAGCGGGTCAAATCAATTTATTTTATTATTAGGAGGAGCTGTTGCAGCCATTATTGGTTTTATGAATAAAGTATCTTATAAGAAAATGATTGATGAAGTAGCCAACAACCTTAAATCGACAACAGGAGCAATATTAATTCTCTTATTTGTAGGTGCTTTGGCAGGAACTTGGTTGATAAGCGGTGTAATTCCTACCATGATCTATTACGGTTTAAAGATCTTAAATCCTACAATTTTTTTACCTGCTACTGTTATTATTTGTGCGATCATTTCGATTGCAACTGGTAGTTCATGGACTACCTCTGCAACAGTTGGAATTGCTTTAATTGGGATAGGTGATGCGCTGGGTATATCATTAGGTATGGTGGCAGGAGCCGTGCTTTCCGGAGCTTATTTTGGAGATAAAATGTCTCCAATGTCAGATACGACTAACCTTGCACCAGCTATGGCCGGTACGGATTTGTTTACACATATCAGATATATGGCATATACAACTGTGCCTACAATTATTATTACACTAATTATTTTTATAATAATTGGCTTTACAATTGATACAACCGGAAGCGCAAATACTGAAGTTATTTTAAATTCTATTAAAGAAACCTTTAATATCAATCCTTGGTTGTTCTTAGTGCCAATCATTGTAATTGTTCTCATTATAAAAAAAACACAACCTTTAGTAGCTTTATTAATTGGTACACTTTTAGGAGGCGTTTTTGCTATTATTTTTCAACCGGATATTGTCATGCAAATTGCAAATGCTAAAGTATTGAACTTTCAATCAGCATATCAGGGTGTAATGAATGCGATAACCGTTGATACTGCCATTGAAACCAGTAATCCACAACTGAATGACCTGTTTTCATCTGGAGGAATGAGCGGAATGCTAGGGACTATTTGGTTGATTATTTGTGCGATGGTCTTTGGAGGTGTTATGGATGCGATAGGTGCTTTATCCAGAATCAGTAGTGCTCTATTAAATATAGCAAGTTCAGTTTTTGGTTTATTTGCAAGTACTGTTGCCAGTTGTTTGGCATTGAATGTAACAGCTAGTGATCAATATTTGGCAATTGTTGTGCCTGGTAAAATGTTTAGCAAAGCTTATGAAGAAAAAGGTTTAGCTCCTGAAAATTTGAGTAGGACTTTGGAAGATTCTGGTACAGTTACTTCTGTTCTGGTACCATGGAACACTTGTGGTGCTTATCAATCAGGAGTATTAGGTGTTAGCGTAAGTGAGTATTTTGTATATGCTATTTTTAATTATTTAAGCCCTTTTATGACTTTATTCTTTGCTGCTTTTCATATCAAGATCAAAGAACTTAAAAAGTAATTATGATTAATTTTTGTGTTTATTAAATTGAAGAATTTTCAACCAAATTTCTTTAAAATTTCTTTAAAAACTTGAAAGATTTCTTCTTTACTATCTGCGGTTACCATTTTTAAACGGTATTTTTTAAAATGCGGAATTTCTTTAAAATAATTAGTATAATGACGACGAGTTTCAAATAATCCAGTACGTTCTCCATTCCAATTAATAGCCATTTGCAGGTGTCGTTTTGCAGTTTCAACACGTTGAGCTATGGTTGGAGGCACCAAATGTTCCCCAGTTTTAAAAAAGTGCTTTACCTGTGCAAAAAACCATGGATTACCTATGCTTGCCCTGCCTATCATTGCACCGTCAAGTCCGTATTTATCGCGCATGATCATTGCTTTTTCCGGAGTATTCACATCACCGTTTCCGAAAACTGGAATAAACATCCTCGGATTGTTTTTTACGTTGGCAATTGGTTCCCAGTCAGCTTTTCCTTTATACATTTGAGCGCGGGTTCTTCCGTGAATTGCTATTGCTTTTGCTCCAACATCCTGTAGACGTTCTGCGATTTCTAAAATTTGTATCGTATCATTATCCCAACCTAAACGCGTTTTAACAGTTATGGGTAAATGAGTGTGTTTTACCATTGCATCTGTAAGTTTGACCATTAACGGAATATCTTTTAATATTCCGGCACCAGCACCTTTGCTTACTACTTTTTTTACAGGGCAACCATAATTAATATCGATAAAATCAGGATTTGATCGTGATACAATTTCAACTGTTTGTAACATAGAATCTAGATTAGCACCAAAAATTTGAATACCAACCGGGCGTTCTTTATCGTAAATATCTAATTTTTGAATACTTTTTTCTGCATCGCGAATCAATCCTTCTGAAGAAATAAATTCAGTATAAACAACATCTGCACCTTGCTCTTTGCAAAGTGCTCTGAATGGAGGGTCGCTTACATCCTCCATCGGTGCAAGTAAAAGTGGAAATTCACCAAGTTCTATGTTGCCAATTTTTACCATATATAAACACTATAAAGCTATTTTGCAAAAATAAAAATTAATATTTAATTCTAAATAATAATTTTTCATTTTTCATTTTTTAGTGCTTTGTGTAATATTTTATTTAGACACTCATTTTATTTAAAATATGTTACATTTGTTACCTTTAAAAAATAAACCAATGAAGATAAAAATAATATTAATAATTTTATTGATAAGTCTTTTAAGCTGTAAAACACAAACAGGTCAAAAAACTAAAATTAAATCTAATAAAGAAGATGCTACTTCAGGTGCAACAAAAGTTGTAAATAAGATACATTATCCTCAGGAAAAACATTTAGGTAACATTAAACAACTAACTTTTGGAGGTGATAATGCTGAAGCTTACTGGAGCTTTGATGGTACAAAACTGGTTTTTCAAGCAACAAATAAGAAATGGGGATTGGATTGCGATCAGATATTTACTATGGATCTTGATGAAGATCTAAGTAAAGGTTCAATGCCACAAATGGTAAGTACGGGTATGGGTCGAACAACTTGTAGTTATTTTTTACCGGGTGATAAATCAATAATTTATTCTTCTACTCATTTGGGTAGTGAAGCTTGTCCGACAGTTCCAAAAAAAGAAGATCATGGAGGTAAATATGTTTGGCCGGTTTATAAGACATTTGATATTTTTACTGCAGATATTAATGGGAATCAGTTAAAGCAATTAACTAAAACGGATGGTTACGATGCAGAACCAACAGTATCACCAAAAGGTGATAAAATTGTTTTTACTTCAACCAGAACAGGTGACTTAGAATTATTTACCATGAATCTTGATGGTACTGATGTAAAACAAATTACGCATGAATTGGGTTATGATGGTGGAGCATTTTTCTCACCTGATGGAAATAAATTAATATTCCGTTCTTCTCGTCCTAAAACGGATAAAGAAATTAAAGAGTACAAAGAACTATTAGCACAGGGTTTGGTAAAACCAACCAATATGGAATTATATATTTGTAATGTTGATGGTTCTGATCTGCAAAAAATAACAAATTTAGGAGGAGCTAACTGGGCGCCTTTCTTTCATCCAAGTGGTAAAAAAGTACTATTTTCTTCAAATCATCATAAAGAAAAACATGATGGATTTAATTTATTTATGGTCAATATAGATGGTGCTGGTTTAGAACAAATCACATTTGACGGGGTATTTGATGCTTTTCCTATGTTCTCGCCTGATGGAACTAAATTGGTATTTTCTTCAAATAGAAATAACAACGGAACACACGATACCAATTTGTTTGTAGCCGATTGGGTAGAATAAATTATCAAAACCTTATGAGCCACTATTTCTATAAAGAATAAAGTAGTTTAAGAATCTATTATATAGTAGAGAATTACACTAAAAAGTGCTTTATTTTAACTAATTTTGAGATAGATTAATTATAAGTTATGGCAAAAAAGTACAATTGGGCAATTCTAGGCTGTGGTAAAATTGCAAGAAAATTTTCAAATGATTTAAAATTACTACCAAATGCAAATTTATATGCAGCAGCATCAAGGAGTTTAAAAAATGCTAAGGATTTTGCTAATGAATTGGGCTATGAAAAGGCATTTGGGTCTTATCAGGAAATGGTAAATGACCCCGATGTTGATATTGTTTATATTGCAACTCCTCATTCTTTTCATTTAGAACATACTTTACTTTGTTTAAATCATAAAAAAGCAGTCTTGTGTGAAAAAGCTTTTGCAATGAATTCAAAAGAGGTTAAAAAAATGATAAGCGCTTCAAAAGAGAATAATACTTTTTTAATGGAAGCATTTTGGACTATTTTCCAGCCTCAGTTTTTAAAAATGAATGAAATTGTAAAATCAAAAGAGTTAGGAGATCTCAAATTTATAAAATCTGATTTTATGTTTAATGCTGAGTTTGATCCTAATAAAAGACTATACAACATTGATTTAGGAGCTGGATCATTACTTGATATTGGAATTTACCCAATATTCACTTCTTTATTCTTTTTAGGGAAACCCTTTAAAATAAAAACAATTGCTAATATTAGATCAACTGGGGTAGAAGATAGTATTACAATGTTATTTGGTTATAAAAATGGAGCTATGTCTGTCTTAACGTCCAGTTTTGAAAGTTCTTGTAAAAATGAAACAGAATTATGTTTCGAAAATGGATTTATCAAAGTAGAGCGAAAATTAGCTGAGCCAATTTTAATGAATAAAAATGGATCAGATCAATTTGTTGATTATGATACAATTTCTGGTGAAGGATATGAATTAGAAGCTTCTCATGTAATGGAATGTTTGGATAATGATCTTATTGAAAGCCCAGTTTTACCACTTTCTTTTAGTTTGGATCTGATGGAAATTTTAGATGCTGTTCGTAAAGATGCGGGTATTATTTTTCCTAATCACGACTAAAAATAAAAAAATCTTACACACAAAAATTTAGCTATCTTTGCAGAATTTAGAAGATAGTTAAAACTACGTATGAAGAACATTCGAAATTTTAGTATAATTGCTCATATTGACCACGGGAAAAGCACTTTGGCTGACCGACTTTTAGAGCTCACAAATACCATAACTGACCGGGAAAAACAGGATCAATTATTGGATACTATGGACCTGGAAAGAGAACGTGGAATTACTATAAAAAGCCATGCCGTTCAAATGGAATATACCTATAAAGGAGAAGACTATATTCTAAATTTGATTGATACTCCAGGCCATGTAGACTTTTCATATGAAGTTTCAAGATCAATTGCTGCATGTGAAGGAGCCTTGTTAATTGTTGATGCGGCTCAAAGTATTCAGGCTCAAACCATATCAAATTTATATTTAGCTCTAGAAAATGATCTTGAAATTATTCCGATATTGAATAAAGTAGATTTGCCTAGTGCTAATCCTGAAGAGGTTACTGATGATATCGTTGATCTGTTAGGTTGTGATCCTGAGGAAGTAATTCACGCAAGTGGTAAAACCGGTTTTGGTGTAGAAGAAATTTTAAAGGCAATAATTGAAAAAGTACCTGCTCCTGTAGGTGATGTAAATGCGCCACTACAAGCATTAATTTTCGATTCTGTATATAATTCTTATCGTGGTATTGAAACTTATTTCAGGGTATTTAATGGCGAAATTAAAAAGGGGCAACATATTAAATTTGTAGCTACTGATAATGATTATTTTGCTGATGAGGTAGGTACATTAAAATTAAATCAAGTCCCTAAAAAAAGTATTAAGGCGGGAGATGTAGGGTATTTAATTACTGGGATAAAAACGGCCAGTGAAATAAAAGTAGGAGATACCATTACCGATGCAGATAATCCTACTCAAAACATGATTGAAGGATTTGAAGATGTAAAACCCATGGTTTTTGCTGGGATTTATCCGGTTGATACAGAAGATTATGAAGAGTTGCGATCATCAATGGAAAAACTAAAACTCAATGATGCATCTTTGGTTTTTGTACCTGAAAGCTCAGCTGCCTTAGGTTTTGGTTTTCGATGTGGATTCTTAGGAATGTTGCATTTAGAAATTATTCAGGAAAGATTGGAACGTGAATTCGATATGACAGTAATTACAACTGTACCTAACGTATCATATCACGCTTATACTAATAAAAAACCAAATGATATCATTTTAGTAAATAACCCTTCTGATTTACCTGAACCATCAACTTTAAACAGAGTAGAAGAACCATATATTAAAGCAAGTATTATTACAAAAGCTGAATTTGTGGGGCCGGTAATGAGTTTGTGTATAGAAAAACGTGGTGAGATCACACACCAAACTTATTTAACAACAGAAAGGGTCGAATTAAATTTTGATATGCCCTTATCAGAGATCGTTTTTGATTTTTATGATAGATTAAAAACAGTTTCAAAAGGATATGCATCTTTTGATTATCATCCGATTGGATTACGAGAATCTAAGTTAGTAAGAGTTGATATTTTATTAAATGGACAACTTGTAGATGCTCTTTCTGCTTTATTACATACTGATAATGCTTATGGAATTGGTAAAAAAATATGTGAAAAATTGCGAAAACTAATTCCACGTCAACAATTTGATATTCCAATTCAGGCAGCAATTGGAGCAAAGATCATTGCTCGTGAAACTATAAAAGCACTTCGTAAAGACGTAACGGCAAAATGTTATGGAGGAGATATTACTCGTAAACGTAAATTGCTCGAAAAGCAGAAAAAAGGTAAAAAACGTATGCGACAAGTTGGTAATGTTCAAATACCCCAACAGGCATTTATGGCGGTGCTGAAGTTGAATGAATAGTAATTTAGAGATTATCGCAAGCCTTATTAAGCCAGTTCAATTTTTAAGAAATAATATTCAATTGTCTTAAAAAAGTATCAAGATCATCGGCAGTTTTAAAGCACGAATTAACTTGGTTAACATCATCACAGTAAGTAGAATCAATTAGATGTGCCCTGCAATCTATAGTTTTAAGATCAATATTTTTAAACTTGGAATCTAAAGCAATACATCGTTTTAATAAACCTTGTAAAGTTTCGTGATTATGAGTTTCAAAACCTCTCAGACTAAGGAATCCTTTTAGATTATTTTCAATGGCATATTGAGAATTTTTACAAACCAGATAGGTTACAACATCTTCTTTAGGTTTGAACAATTCATCATTAGCCACTTTTAAATTTTCTCTGGCTTTATTAAAATGTTGATTTGATTTCTGTAGCATATAAAAAAAACAGGGTCTAATCGTAGATCAAACCCTGTATAATATAAAAAATTACATTCCTCTAAATAATTCTAAACGTTCCCATTGAGAATCAACTTGTTCTTGAGCTTCTTCTAACAAACCTTCAGCAGCTTTAGGATGATCTTTAGCTACTCTAGTAAAGCGAGCTTCGCTGTACATAAATTCTTTTAAAGGAGCAGATGGAGCTTTAGAGTCCAATCTAAATTTCTTACCCTTTGGTTTCATTGGGTCAAATCTAAATAACGGCCAATAACCTGTTTCCACAGCTTTTACTTGGTGTGCTGCACCATCTCCCATATCGTAACCATGTTCAATACAATGAGAATAAGCAACAATTAGTGAAGGACCATCATAAGCTTGCGCTTCTTGGATAGCTTTTAGAGATTGCAGATCTTTAGCGCCTGATGCTATTTGAGCAACATATACATTACCGTAAGATACTGCTTGTAAAGCTAAACTTTTCTTAGGAGTTCTCTTACCAGCAATAGAAAACTTAGCACTTGCCCCGAGTGGAGTAGCTTTAGAAGTTTGTCCACCTGTATTTGAATATACTTCTGTATCCATTACCAGAATATTGATATTTTCTCCTGATGCAAGAACATGATCAACTCCACCAAAACCAATATCATATGCCCAACCGTCACCACCTAGGATCCATACATATTTTTTACGTAAGTATTCAACTAACTGATTTAATTTTTTAGCATCCTCATTGTTGTCAATGATTGATAAAGTTTCTTTCAGTTTGTCTAAATCGGCAAATTTTTGTTCTTTTTGGGTTTCATTTTCTTCAGGATTCTCCAAAATAGCATTTACCAATTCAGAACCTACTAATAATTCTAGCGATTTTAAAAGGTCTACTGCAATTTCTTGTTTTTTCGTTAGACCTAATTTCATACCTAATCCGAATTCAGCATTGTCTTCAAATAGAGAATTTGCCCAAGCTGGACCTCTACCAAACTCATTCTTCTTGTAAGGTGTTGTTGGTAAATTACCTCCATAAATTGATGAACAACCAGTTGCATTGGCAATTAAGATGCTATCTCCATACAACTGCGTTAACAATTTGATATAAGGAGTTTCACCACAACCCGGACAAGCTCCTGAGAATTCAAATAATGGTTCTAAGAATTGGGAACCTTTTACATTGGTTATTGCCAATTCTTTTCTGTCATAATTTGATAATTCAGTAAAGTAATCCCAATTTTCATTTTCAACAACATCAACTTCAAGTTTTTTATGCATATTAATAGCTTTTAATCCTTCAATTTCTTTGCTTTCAGCAGGACAAACAGCAACACATAAATCACACCCGGTACAATCTTCAGGTGATACTTGTAAAATATAAACATCATTTTCTTTAAATGGACGGCCTTTAGCACTAACAGTTTTTAATGTTAAAGGAGAATCTTTTAATTCGTCTTTAGGAACTACTTTTGCTCTAATAGCAGCATGAGGACAAACAGCAACACATTTATTACATTGGGTACAAAGATTTTCATCATCCCATATAGGAATATAATCTGCAATACCAGCTTTTTCATATTGAGTTGTTCCTGTTGGGAAAGTTCCGTCAACTGGGAATGCACTTACAGGTAACTCATCACCTTTACCAGCTAATATTTTTTCTAATACATCAGTAACAAATCCTTTAGGAGCATTGACCATAGCAGGTTGAAGAGTTCTTTGACTAGTAACCTGTTTTGGATAATCTACTTTTTGTAAATTTTCTAATGATTTATCTACTGCATTAAAGTTCATTTGTACAACCTTATCGCCTTTATGTGAGTAAGATTTTACAATAGCATCTTTTATTTTTTGAATTGCTTCATCTTTTGGTAAAATACCTGAAATTGCAAAGAAGCATGTTTGTAGTACGGTATTTGTTCTTTTACCAAGATTTGCTTGATCAGCAACTTTAGTAGCATCAACTACATAGAAATTAGCTTCTTTTTCAATAATACCTCTTTGAAATGCTTTAGGTAATTTATCCCAAATCTCATCTTTAGAATATGGTGAGTTTAATAAGAAAGTACCACCTTCTTTTAAATTGTCAACCATATCATAACTTTCAATAAAATTGAATTGATGACTTGCAATAAAATCAGCTTTATTGATCAAATAAGATGAATATATATGTTCTGGACCAAATCGCAAGTGAGAAATTGTTTGTGCACCTGCTTTTTTAGAATCGTAAACAAAATATCCTTGAACATAATTATCGGTGGTTTCTCCAATAATTTTGATAGAGTTTTTGTTTGCACCTACAGTACCATCAGAACCTAATCCGTAGAACATACAGTTAATGGTAGAGCGTTTAACAGAAAAATCATGATCGACGTCTAGACTAGTGTGAGTTACGTCATCATTGATACCAACAGTAAAATGATTTTTAGGTTTGTCTTTTGATAATTCATCGTAGATACCTTTTACCATTTGAGGTGTAAATTCTTTAGATGATAAACCGTAACGACCACCAACAATTGTAGGAATTTCTTTACCGCTTTCAACAAATGCACTTAATACATCCATATAAAGAGGTTCGCCAATACTTCCTGGTTCTTTAGTTCTGTCTAAAACTGCAATTTTTTTAACAGTTTTTGGTAAATTATCAATAAAGTCTTTTGCAGAGAACGGACGGTATAAGCGTACAAATAATGCACCAACTTTTTCGCCATCAGCAACCATTTTTTCAAGGGTTTCTCTAACAGCACCTTCACCAGAGCCCATAATAATACTCACTCTTTCTGCTTCAGGATGACCTATATAATAGAACAAACTGTATTTACGACCTGTAAGTTCATAAAATTCATCCATAACATCTTGAACGATACCAGGAACTTTATCATAAAATCCATTAGCCGCTTCACGAGCCTGGAAGAATACATCAGGATTTTGAGATGTTCCTCTAAGAACAGGATTGTCAGGATCTAAAGAATGTTTTTTGTGTTCCATAATCTTATCTTCCGGCATCATCTTTTTGATAACTTCATCAGAAATCGCATCGATCTTAGAAATTTCATGAGAAGTCCTAAATCCGTCAAAGATATTCAAGAAAGGAATTCTTGATTTTAAAGTTGCTACTTGAGTAATCAAAGCAAAATCATATGCTTCTTGAACACTTCCGCCAAATAACATGGCAAAACCGGTTTGTCTTGCTGACATCACATCACTGTGGTCACCAAAAATTGATAAAGCATGTGTTGCAACAGTTCTAGCGGCAACATGAATTACAGATGGTAATAATTCACCAGCAATTTTAAACATATTTGGGATCATTAATAACAATCCTTGAGATGCTGTAAATGTTGTTGTTAAAGCACCGGTTTGTAAAGCGCCATGAACAGCACCTGATGCTCCACCTTCACTTTGTAATTCAATTATTCGAGGTACATTACCCCAAACATTTTTTTCTCCTTTTGAGCTGTACAAGTCAACATGTTCACCCATAGGTGATGCAGGAGTGATAGGGTAGATGGCACAAACTTCATTTGTTTTATGTGCAATGCGTGCTACTGCTTCATTTGCATCACAAATTAGTTTCTGAGATTTTTTTTCCATAATTATGTATTTTTTATTATTAAGTATCTGTAGTTAACATTGCATTATCATATATGGTGTTGATCACAAAATACTTATTCGTTTTAACAAGTTGCAAAATTATGACGAAAACAACATTAAAAAAATGATATAAATCATTTAGTAAGAAAAATAAAATATTTAAACAAAAAAAGACTGCTATTTTCAAGCAGCCTTTATATGATTAAGTGATAGCTTAAGAACTAAGACAATTAAATGAATAAATTATTCACCGTGTATCCATGTTTTTTTCGCCAATAATTGCTCTTCAGTTTCTTGATGATTATCATCAGGAATACAGCAATCAACTGGGCAAACTGAAGCGCATTGAGGTTCGTCATGGAAACCTTTACACTCAGTACATTTGTCAGTTACGATAAAATAAAATTCATCGCTTAAAGCTTCGTTTTGCTCATCAGCATCAACCTCTTCACCATTACTAGGTAAAGTAATTGTACCGCTTAAAGAAGTTTCGTCAGCATACGCCCATTCACTATCTGGTTCGTATATTGCGTTATTAGGACATTCAGCAACACATGCGTCGCAGTTTATACATTCATCAGTTATTATAATAGCCATAATTTATATATTTTTATTACGATTTAGACAGCAAATTTAAATAAATAAATTTCAATTAGAATACTGTAAAAGAAATTTAGAATCATTATAAATAAGGTAATTTTCTAATATTAAAAAGTAACAAAAATCACAGATAGCGGATATATGATAAAAATCATGCAATGGGTGAAATGTCCTAAATATATTTGATCCCTAAATTTTTCTACTTAGTAGAAAAACATTATTTTTACGAAATTTTAAAAACTTAAAATGACACTAGATAAAACAAAAACTACTGCTAAGAAAAAAGTTGAGCAAGTAAATGCGGTAGTTATCCGGTTTGTAGGTGATTCTGGAGATGGAATGCAGCTTACTGGTACACAATTTACAGATACATCTGCCATGTTTGGTAATGATGTCGCAACGTTTCCTAATTATCCTTCTGAAATTAGGGCACCTCAAGGAAGTTTATACGGAGTTTCCGGTTTTCAGGTACATATAGGTAGTGTTGAAATTAGCACACCTGGAGATGACCTTGATCTATTGGTTGCCATGAATCCTGCAGGTTTAAAAACAAATTTAAAAGCGGTTAAAGCCGGTCATACAATTATTGTTGATACAGATTCTTTTACTAAAAAAAACCTACAAAAGGCTGAGTATGAAACAAATCCATTAGAAGATGGCAGTTTAGAGAATTATAGGGTTATTGAAGTAGCAATGACTAGTTTAACAAGAGAAGCTTTAAAAGGTCTTGGATTAGACAATAAGAGTATTGTACGAAGTAAAAATATGTTTGCTTTGGGTATGGTTTACTGGATGTATGGTAGAGATATGAAACATACATTAGATTTCTTTGAAAAGAAATTTAAATTTAAACCTATCATAGCTGAAGCAAATTCTAAAGTGATCAAAACAGGGTATTTTTTCGCTGAAACACTTGAATTGATCCCAAATTCTTATTCAATAGCACCTTCTACAATGCCAAAAGGTACTTATAGAATTGTTAATGGAAATACTGCAACAGCATGGGGCTTTCTCGCTGCAGCTGAAAAATCTGGTTTAGAATTGTATTTGGGTTCTTACCCTATTACACCAGCTACAGATATTTTACACGAATTGGTAAAACACAAGCATTTTGGCGTTAAAGCATTTCAGGCTGAAGATGAAATTGCCGGTATTACTTCAACTATTGGGGCGGCATTTGCAGGTGATCTAGCGATTACTACAACTTCAGGGCCAGGATTGGCTTTAAAAGGAGAAGCGATTGGTTTGGCAATGATGACAGAATTACCAATTGTAGTTGTAAATGTACAACGTGGAGGTCCTTCAACCGGATTACCAACCAGAACAGAGCAATCTGATTTGCTACAGGCAATGTATGGAAGAAACGGTGAAAGCCCTGTAATAGTTATTGCAGCAAGTTCACCGGCTGATTGTTTTGATTATGCTTTTGAAGCTTCTAAATTAGCATTAGAACATATGACTCCTGTTATTTTATTAACCGATGGATATATTGCTAATGGTTCTGAACCATGGAAAATAAAATCTATCAAAGATATGCCAGATATTAAACCAAATATCATTACTAATGATTCTGAAGGATATGGTCCATTTGATAGAGATAATGATTCTTTAGCGCGAAATTGGGCAATACCGGGTACTCCAGGATTAGAACATCGTATTGGTGGTTTAGAAAAAAATGAATTTACAGGAAATGTTTCTCATGATCCATTAAACCATGAGTCAATGACAAATATTAGAGCAGAAAAGGTAAAACGCGTTGAAAATTATATTCCCGATTTAACACCTGAATATGCTGAAGAAGGTGATTTACTTGTTGTAGGATGGGGAGGAACATATGGTAGTTTACATTCAGCAGTTAGAGATATGAGTAAAGATGGTTATAAAATTGGACATGCTCACTTCCATTATATTAATCCTATGTCAAAAAACACAGCAGATGTATTTTCAAGATTTAAAAAGATCATAGTTTGCGAATTGAACAAAGGGCAATTATCATTTGTGTTAAAAGGTAAGTTTAATCAGTATGATTTCTTACAATACAATAAGGTGCAAGGTTTACCATTTTCGGTAATCGATTTAAAAGCAAAATTTAAAACACTAATAAAAGAAGATTAAAATGGAAGATATAGCAGTAAAACAATATACATTCAAGGATTTTCAAAGTGATCAGGAGGTAAGATGGTGTCCGGGATGTGATGATTATGTAATTTTAAGATCTATGTTAAAAGCACTTCCTGAAATGGAGGTTAAAAAAGAAGATGTTGTATTTATTTCTGGTATTGGATGTTCTTCTCGTTTTCCTTATTATGTAGATTCCTATGGTATGCATGGTATTCACGGTAGAGCAGCAGCAATAGCTAGTGGTGTTAAATTAGCAAATCCAAATTTAAGTGTTTGGGTGGCTACAGGTGATGGAGATGCAATGGCTATTGGAGGAAACCACTTTATTCACGTATTGCGGCGTAACTTAGATTTAAATATAGTTTTATTTAATAACGAAATATACGGATTGACCAAAGGTCAATTCTCACCTACGTCAGTATTGGGACAAAAAACTAAATCATCACCATATGGTAATACGCAACCACCATTTCAACCTGGTGAATTAGCAATTGGAGCCCGTGCTAGATTTTTTGCTAGAATTGGAGGTAATACTCCAAAGGAAATGACTAAGCTATTTATTGATGCAGAAAAATTCAAAGGAACTTCTTTAATAGAGGTTTTACAAAATTGTGTAATCTTTAATGATGGTTGTTTTACAAATTATACTGATAAAGCAGTAAAAGACGAACAACAATTACACGTTGAGCATGGAGAACCAATGATTTTTGGTAAAAACAAAGATAAGGGTCTTATTTTAGATGGATTGACATTAAAAATTGTAACAATTGGTGAAGATAATATAGAAGAAAAAGATCTTTTAGTTCACGATGCAAAATGTGAAAATGAAATCATGCACCATATGTTGATTAATTTAAGATATCCTTTGGTTACTGGAATTATAAGGAGTGTTGAAGAACCAACCCTTGAAGAAAGAGAAGCTGAACTTACTGAACAAGTAAAATCTAACTCTAATTTTTCAAAAGTGGATGATTTATTTTTCTCTGGAGAAACCTACGAGGTCAAATAAAAAAATAATTTCAAAAGGATGACATTAGTCATCCTTTATCCTTTTAATTCAAAATATTTTTGCCATTTAATTTAAGAATTTATTTCAATGGGCTACGAAGCAATTTTAGTATTATTATTAGCAGGAGTTTTTTTGATTGTTTTAGCAAATTTCTTATCCAATTTACTTTCTCATAAGTCAGATAATCCTGCAAAAAGAGAACCTTACGAATGCGGTATTGAAACTATAGGTCCAACATGGGTACAGTTTAAAGTTGGGTATTATCTTTTTGCAATTTTATTTTTAATATTTGATGTAGAAGTTGCATTCTTAATACCATGGGCAGTAGTTTATAAAGAAATTGGAACAGTTGCTTTGGTAGAAATAATTATATTTTTATTTATACTTGGTTTGGGGTTAGCATATGCATGGAAAAAAAGAGCATTAAAATGGGAGTAGATAAAAGAAGTTTTTTAAAACAAATAGAACCAGATGGGTTAAAGCAAGTGGTTCCAAATGATTTTCCGGGTAAAGTAATACCAGGAGGGAATGGAGGAAATATTGTGGTTACAACTTTAGATAATGTAATAAACTGGGGTCGTTCAAATTCATTATGGCCTTTGTATTTCGGAACAAGTTGTTGTGCGATTGAAATGATGCAAACAGGTGCGCCCAGACATGACTTTTCTCGATTTGGATTTGAAGTAGCACGACCTTCAGCACGTCAAGCTGATTTGATCATAATTGCCGGAACAATTGTAAATAAAATGGCGCCGGTATTGAGAAGATTATATGATCAAATGGCTGAACCAAAATATGTTATTGCTATGGGAGCTTGTGCCATTTCAGGAGGGCCATTTTTTTATAATTCATATTCTGTTGTAAAAGGAGCTGATCATATAATACCGGTTGATGTTTATATTCCGGGATGTCCTCCACGACCTGAAGCATTATTAGAAGGGATGATCATGTTGCAAAAAAAGATCAAAACAGAAAATATGACTAAAAAAGTAAATCCTATTGATGGATTTGATGAAGGAAAATAATAGTTTGTTATATAAAATCAAGTAAAATGAAAAATGAAGATTTACAAAATATTATAAATGGCTTTGGTAAAAATTTGGAATTTACTACAGAAGAATCTGAATTTTTAAATGTTATTGTTCCTAAAGAACAACTTCATGAAGTTTGTGAACAATTGAAAACAAATCCAGATTTAAAGTTTGATTATTTATATTGTTTAACAGGAATGGATTGGGGTAGTGATCTTGGTGTTATTTATCATTTAGAATCAACTGAACTCAAACATTTAATTGTTGTAAAAGTTAAAACTGATGATAGAGAAAACCCAACATTGGATTCGGTTTGTGATATATGGAGAACTGCTGAATTCCATGAAATGGAGGTTTATGATTTTTTCGGTATAAAATTCAATAATCATCCAAATTTAAAACGCCTTTTCTTAACTCCGGATTGGGATGGATGGCCTTTGAGGAAAGATTATGTAGATGAAGCAAATATGATTATTAAATAAGTATTTCCATGGTTGAAAAAGAGATAGAAAACAAAATGAAAACGGAAGAATATTTCGTTAATATGGGTCCTCAACACCCGGCTGCGCATGGAGTGTTACGATTATTATTAACAATTGATGGTGAAATAATAAAAAATGTTGATCCTGATCTGGGATATATTCATCGTTCAATCGAAAAAATGTGCGAACGTGATAGTTACCAACAAATAGTACACCTTACTGATAGGATGGATTATTTATCATCGCATATTAATAATGAAGCCGTATGTTTGGCTGTTGAAAAAGGACTTGATATAGAAGTTTCTGATAGGGTTAAAGTTATTAGAACCATTGTGAGCGAATTAACTCGTTTGGCCTCTCATCAATTATGGTGGGGTGTAATAGGGATGGATCTTGGCGCTTTAACTACTTATTTTTATGCTTTTAGAGATCGTGAATATATTAATGATATTTTTGAGGAAACCTGTGGCGCAAGATTGACCATGAATTATAATATACCAGGAGGTTTGATGTTCGACATTCACCCAAATTTTGTAAATAGGGTGAAAGAATTTTTAGTGCATTTTAAAACAAAATTACCTGAATATGATCGTTTGTTAACAGGAAATGTAATATTTCAAAAACGAACAAAAGGTGTAGGCGTTTTAACCAAAGAAGATGCAATATCATATGGGGCTACTGGTCCAGTTGGAAGAGGTTCAGGTTTTGCATGTGATGTTAGAAAAACACATCCTTACAGTGCTTATGATAGAGTTGAGTTTAAAGAGGCTTTATTTACTGAAGGAGATTCTTTGGCAAGATATAAAGTGAGGATAATGGAAATGTGGGAATCGATGTCGATCATTGATCAATTGATTGATAATATTCCTGAGGGAGATATTAAAACACCAACCAAAGCAGTAATAAAATTACCCAAAGGTGAATTTTATCAAAGAGTTGAAGCTGCAAGAGGTGAATTGGGTGTTTATATCAACAGTACCGGAACTAAAAATCCGTATAGAGTAAAATTCCGTTCGTCTGGATTTTCAAATTTATCGGTTTTAAACCATATAACTAAGGGTGCGAAAATAGCGGATTTGGTTGCTACAATGGCATCATTTGACTTTGTAATTCCTGATATTGATCGTTAATAATAGTATAAGATTTTTTAATGATGAACATACCATTAAACATAACAAAAACAATACATGATTGGCTTTTTTCAATCATGCCTGAAGGAGTAGCAACTGTTACTGAATGGGTTATAGTTGCAGCAGCTTATTTAGCATTATTTGCAGTTGCAGGATTGTATTTAGTACTTCTAGAACGAAAAGTTGCAGCATGGTTTCAATTGAGGCTTGGCCCGAATAGGGTAGGACCCTGGGGTATTTTTCAAACCATGGCAGATGCTTTGAAGTTAGTTTCAAAAGAATTAACAAGTAACGCAAATATTGATAAATTTTTATACAATTTAGCGCCGTATTTTGTTATACTTTCTTCTTTGATTGCTATTGGTGTATTTCCTTTTTCAAGACAATTTCAAGCCTTAGATATTAATATTGGAATATTTTTCCTATTTGCAGTTTCATCTATTGGTGTGATTGGAATTCTATTAGCGGGATGGTCCAGTAATAATAAATTTGCGATGATTGGTGCAATGCGAAGTGGTTTACAAACCATTAGTTATGAGTTATCAGTTGGTTTATCAATGTTAACCATGGTATTATTAACTGGTTCTTTACAATTATCAGAAATAATTGAAGTACAGCGTACAGGTGGATGGTTGATTTTACAAGGTCATATTCCTGCTATTATAGCATTTATGATCTTTATGATTGCCGGAACAGCCGAAACCAACAGAGCACCTTTTGATCTTGTAGAAGCAGAATCAGAATTAGGAGCAGGTTTTCACACCGAATATTCGGGAATGAAATTTGCCTATTTCTTTTTAGCTGAATTTATCAATATGTTTATTATAGCTTCTATTGCAGTTGTATTATTTTTTGGAGGCTGGTTATCACCTTTTGGAATAACTGATGATATTACCTGGTTTCCTGAAACAATTTGGTTTGTAATAAAAGTATTGGGTATCATATTTTTAATGATGTGGTTTAGATGGACGTTTCCGCGATTAAGAGTTGATCAATTGTTAACCCTAGAATGGAAATATCTATTACCAATAAATTTAGTGAATTTAGTTTTAATGGCAATTATAATTTGGTTGAATTGGACTATTTAATAAATGATTTAACAAACAATGAGTTACTTTTCAGATATATATAACGGAATAAAAACCTTGCTTACCGGAATGAGTGTAACAGGAGGGTATTTTATTCGTGCCCGTAAAGGAAGTATAACACAACAATATCCTGATAATAGAGAAACATTAAAAATGTTTGATCGATTTAGAGGTGAGGTTGTGATGCCGCATAATGAGAATAATGAACATTATTGTACAGGTTGTCAAGCGTGTGAGATTGCTTGTCCAAATGGTTCTATAGAAATAGTTTGGGATAGACAAGTTGATCCTGAAACAGGCAAGAAAAAGAAAATGATCGATAAACATATTTACCACTTGGGTATGTGTACAATGTGTAGTTTATGTGTAGAAGCTTGTCCTACTGATGCCATTGTTTGGGCTCAGAATTATGAGAATTCTGTATATGACAGAAAATATTTAACAAAAGTATTGAACCAACCCGGTTCAAAAGTAAAAGCAGGAATTGAAGATTAATATTATGGAAACAATTTTATTTTATATTTTATCTGCTTTGATTGTAGTCTTTTCGATTGCATCTGTATCAAGCCGTAAGATTTTAAGAGCAGTTACTTATTTGTTATTTGTATTGATAGCAATTTCCGGTATCTACTTTTTAGTAGATTACAGTTTCTTAGGAGCAGTACAATTAACAGTTTATGGTGGTGGAGTAATCGTTTTGATTATATTTTCGGTATTACTCGTACATCATATTGAATTAGAGTTAGAAGTAACACCTATAAAGAGGAAGATAATTGCAGGATTGATTAGTGTAGTCGGTTTGGGTATTACACTTTGGGCAATTTACACTTTTCCATTTACAAATGCCACAAATTATAAAAGCATTGAAGTTGCAGATATTGGTAGAAAATTACTCGGTTATGGCGATGGTGGATTTATTCTGCCGTTTGAGGTAATTAGTGTGTTGTTATTAGCTGTTATGGTTGGAGCAATAGTTATTGCAAAAGGAAAAAAATTAAATGAATAATTAGATTAAAATGATTGAAGGTATAAGTATTTACGAAATTTTAACACTTTCAAGTATAGTGTTTTTTGTAGGGGTTTATGGGTTTTTTACCAGAGAAAATTTGATAACGGTATTGATGTCAATTGAACTTATTTTAAATGCATCTGCTTTAAATTTTGTGATTATTAACACCTATTTGTATCCGGATTTTTTACAAGGTGCCGTTTTTTCAATTTTTATAATCGCTATGGCAGCTGCTGAAACCGCTTTGGCTATTGCAATTATTATTAATTTATACAAATTGGTAGCATCTGTAGAAGTAAAAGATACAGAAAAACTGAAATATTAATAGAGATTTAATAGAAGGATAAGAATTTAAATAACAAAAAATGGATTTTAGCTATACCATATTAATTCCACTGATTCCCTTAGCACTTTTTGTGATCTTAGGTATATTCAGTAAAAAGATACCTGCCTCAATTTCAGGATGGATGGGATCAATAGGATTGGGCGTCACTTTTGTTTTGTCCTATTACGCAGCCTATCAATATTATTTGAATGGAAAAGTAAATGGTGTTTATCAACCATTTATTTATAAATATAATTGGATGAATTTTACAGATAAGCTCCATATCGATATGGGAGTTCTAATCGATCCAATTTCAGTTATGATGTTAGTTGTAGTTTCAACTATTTCATTTATGGTGCATTTATACAGTAGGGGATATATGAAAGGTGATGATGGTTATACGCGATTTTTTGCCTACTTAGCATTATTTAGTTTTTCTATGTTTGGGCTGGTTTTGGCAACTAATCTCTTCCAAATTTATATTTTTTGGGAATTGGTTGGTGCTTCATCATTCTTATTGATTGGATATTATTATACAAAACCATCTGCAGTTTCCGCAGCAAAAAAAGCATTTATTGTAACGAGATTTGCTGATTTTGGTTTCTTGGTGGGAATCCTGATCATTGGATATTATACAGGTACCTGGGATTTTCAAGAATTGAATAATCCTGAAGGTTCAGTAATAACCAATTGGGCTTCTACATCTTTTATGGGATTGTCAGTACTTACCTGGGCATTGATACTCATTTTTATGGGTGGTGCAGGTAAATCGGCAATGTTACCATTTCATATCTGGTTACCAGATGCTATGGAGGGTCCAACCCCTGTTTCGGCATTGATTCACGCGGCAACTATGGTTGTAGCGGGTGTGTATTTAGTGGCCAGACTATTCCCGATGTATTATTTTATAGAAGACGGATTTGCGCTTCAGGTAGTAGCGTACGTCGGTGCTATTTCATCATTGTTTGCTGCAATAATTGCCTTAACACAAAATGATATTAAAAGAGTGTTGGCTTTTTCAACAATGTCGCAAATTGGCTATATGATGTTAGCATTAGGAGTGTCCGGATACCACGGCCATGATGGTTTAGGATTTATGGCTTCTATGTTCCACTTGTTTACGCATGCGATGTTTAAAGGGCTTCTCTTCTTAGCAGCAGGTTCAGTTATTCATGCAATTCACAGTAATTATTTGCAGGATATGGGTGGTTTAAGAAAGTATATGCCCATTACACATATTACATTTTTAATTGCAGCTTTGTCAATTTCAGGTGTACCATTTTTTGCAGGATTCTTTAGTAAAGATGAAATATTAACAGCTGCTTATGAAAACAATATATTAATTTATATCAGCAGTGTTTTTGTTGCTGGATTGACGGCTTTTTATATGTTTAGACTGTATTTTGGAATATTTTGGGGAAAAGATAAAGAGTATGAACATACACCTCATGAATCACCAATGTCTATGACAATACCAATGATGTTTTTAGCATTTATGAGTATTGCCGGCGGTTATATACATTTTAGTAAATATATATCTCCAGATCATATGCCCTTTGAAGCGCATTTAAATTATTATTTAGCTGCTATTGCTTCAACAGTTGGATTGATAGGAATTGTTTTGGCTTTTATTTTTTATAAAAAAGAAAATAATTTATCAGAAAGGTTTTCACATGCATTTGGAATATTTTATAAATGGACCTATAACAAATTTTATTTTGATGAGATCTATTTATTTGTTACCAAAAAAATAATTTTCGGATTGGTTGCAAAACCATCTGCCTGGTTTGATAAAAATGTTGTTGATGCATCGATGATTGGTATTGGAAATGTTACTGAATCATTTTCTTATAAGATCAAAGGAATGCAATCCGGTAAATTTCAGGATTATGCAATGGGCTTTATTAGTGGAGGTGTTGTGATTGCCATTGTAGTATTTTATTTATGGATAAATTAATTTAAGGATATGGATATTTTATCACTTTTTGTAATTGTACCAATTATTACTGTTATAGCTTTAGGTTTTTCCAAAGGTTTAAAACAATCTCGAATAGTTGCATTGGCAGGAATGCTGGTACAATTGGGTATGTCAATAAATTTGATTTTTGCCTATTTAAAAGAAAGAGCTGTTAATGATGATATCATGGTGTTTGTCAAAGATATTATGTGGTTTGAACAATTTAACATTCATTATAGTGTTGGTGTTGATGCGATTTCGGTTGTAATGATTGCATTAACAGCAGTAATTGTAGTTGCAGGTATATTTATTTCATGGATGGTCGATGATCTGCCAAAAGAATTTTTTATCTCTTTAATCATATTATCCACTGGAGTTTTTGGGTTCTTTATTTCATTAGATCTGTTTACCATGTTTGTTTTCTACGAAATAGCTGTTATTCCGATGTATTTGCTGATAGGAATTTGGGGATCAGGTCCGAGAGAGAATTCCGCAATGAAACTGACATTAATGTTAATGGGAGCCTCCGCGGTATTGTCGGTTGGTATTTTCGGAATTTATTTCAATTCGAATATTGGTACAGACGGACCACTTACATTTAATATTTTAGAAATAGCACAGGTGAATATACCTGAAGCGGCACAAAATTTATTTTTTCCTATGGTATTTATAGGATTTGCAACTTTAGGAGCTTTATTCCCATTCCATACATGGTCACCTTCGGGTCATGCCTCAGCACCAACAGCAGTATCAATGTTACACG
Organism: Flavobacteriia bacterium; assembly: GCA_030617765.1. Taxonomy (GTDB): domain Bacteria; phylum Bacteroidota; class Bacteroidia; order Flavobacteriales; family Flavobacteriaceae; genus Namhaeicola. Next base: position 23,545 of record JAUWUU010000002.1, read on the forward strand.
CAGGAGTTTTGATGAAATTAGGAGGATACGGTGTTTTTAGAGTTGCTATGTATTTATTACCTATAGGAGCTATTAATTGGTCAGATTTCTTTTTAGTTCTTGCTTCAATTGGAGTAGTTTACGGTGCTCTGGGTGCTATTATGCAAAAAGATCTAAAATATATCAATGCTTACGCTTCTGTTAGTCACTTAGGCTTGGTTTTGTTTGCTTTACTAATGTTTAATAAAACAGCCTGGAATGGAGCTATTATTCAATCTTTATCACATGGTTTATTAACAGCTATGTTCTTTGCTCTAATTGGAATGGTCTATGGAAGAACCCATACCAGAGATGTAGCAAAACTTGGAGGTATTATGAAAGTATTACCATTTATTGGTGCCATTTATGTTATAACCGGTTTGGCTTATTTAGGCTTACCTGGATTTAGTGGCTTTGTTGCTGAAATGAACATTTTTGTTGGTTCTTTTCAACACGATGATACTTTTCATAGAATATTAACGATTCTTGCAGTTTCATCAATTGTTGTTACAGCAGTGTATATATTAAGAATGGTTGGTAAAATTATGATGGGGCCGTTGAGCAATCCTGAATATGCAAATTTACCTAAAGCTACCTGGTATGAAAAAGTAGGTTTGGTGATGCTATTGATTCCTGTTGTAATTATTGGAGTTATGCCATTTGGATTAGGTGAAATGTTAAAAGAAAGTATTGAACCGTTCTTAGAACGATTACTATAAAAAATTATTAAAATGAACTTGGAAAGTTTCTTATTAATGCGTTACGAAATTGGATTATTAGCAGTAATATTATTGTTAATTGTCTTTGAAATATTTTTGAATAAAAAACATAAAGGAAGTCTGATTGATATTGCTATTGTGCTTTTTACGATTCATACAATAATAGGTTTTCTACCATTAGCAGATGGAAGTATATTTGGAGGAATGTTTAAGACCAATGCACTTTTACATTTCTTTAAAAGCACATTAAATGTTGGTGTTTTGATATTGTTATTACAATCAGCAGATTGGCTTAAAGAAAAAGTTGTTCAGCAAAATAAATCAACCGAATTTTTTATACTGCTCTTTTCTTCTTTGCTGGGAATGTACTATATGATTTCTTCAGGAGATTTTCTAATGTTTTATATAGGTTTAGAATTGGCAACTTTACCGGTTGCGGCTTTAGTGGCCTATGAGACCTTTAAACAGGATTCAGCGGAAGCTGGAGTGAAATTTATCCTTTCATCAGCATTGGCATCCGGAACAGCATTATTAGGGGTATCATTTTTATATGCAACTACAGGAACGATCTATTTTGATGCTATGGCAGAAGTTTTAACAATGTCTAATTTATCAATTTTAGGATTTATATTTTTCTTTTCCGGATTGGCATTTAAAATTTCATTGGTACCATTTCATTTTTGGACAGCTGATGTTTACGAAGGTGCACCCATTAGTATTGCTTCATTCCTTTCAGTTATTTCAAAAGGAGCAGCAGTCATTATATTAATGATCATTCTATTTACTGTAATGAAACCATTGATGCCGGTTTGGATCAAAGTTATCTATATGGTCTCAATTGCTACAATGTTTCTTGGTAACATCTTTGCTTTAAGGCAAAAGAATATGAAACGATTTTTGGCCTACTCATCAATTGCACAAGCAGGTTTTATTTTATTAGGATTTTTATCTAATGATCAATTAGGATATACTACTATTATTTATTTCGTTGCCATATATATCTTTTCAAATTTAGGAGCCTTTGGCGTTGTACAAGCAATTTCTTTAGCAACAGGAAAAGAGAATATGGATGATTATGAAGGACTTTATCGTACCAACCCAAAATTGAGTTTGGTAATGATGTTGGCTTTATTCTCCCTAGCAGGAATACCACCTTTAGCTGGATTTTTTGGAAAATTCTTTTTGTATACAGCAGCAGCCAGTCAAGGATATTATTTATTGGTATTTATCGCTGTAGTTAATGCAACAATATCATTGTATTATTATTTATTAGTAATTAGAGCAATGTTCTTACGTAAAAATGAAAATGCAATACCATTCTTTAAAAGTCAGCCTTATATGAGATTAGGTTTGTTATTAGCATCTATTGGTATTCTAGTTATTGGAATGTATAGTCCGATTTATGAATATATATATTCAATTAGTAATAGTTTTTTAAATTAATAATTTATGGTACTTGGAGGTAAACACTTATTTGGAAGTATTAACGATACTAGAGTTACTTTTATTGAAAAGAAAATAGAAGAAGACAGAAAGAATTTTTTAAAAGAACTTTTAGAAAAGAATGATTTTGAAGTTTTGATTCAGGAAGATAAACGAAAAAGCGAAGAAGATCCACAACTTTATACTGTTGGTGTTACTGATATGACATTTAACCCAACTACTTATATTTTTCAACGCAGGTTAAAATCATTAGATGGTGAACACATTGTAAATCAGGATTACTGGAATCAAAAATCTGAAGATACAAAGCCACAATACTGGAAAAATTCAAAATAATTATAAATTAATTCTATTATCAAAACTATCAATTTTTTTGATAGTTTTTTTTTGGAATCTTTTCAATAAAAAGTGTTATAAGCAATGATCTGCCCATTTTCAATTTCCGGAATTTCTATACCATAGATAAGCCCGTAATTTGGGTCGTTATCTTTAGTGATCCTAAAATAAAAGGTCATTTCGCTGTGAGCGAATTCCAGTAAATAAAAAGTTCGTCCATCTTTATTGAGCTCAATCACTCTGTTAATTGGAGTTGTCAGATTATCGAAATAAAATTTATTTTCATCAGGAAAATACAGCTTTAATTGATTATTTTTCAATTCAACCTGAAGAGGATGTTTAAGCGCTTCAACAGTTTCACTATTCCTACCTATAGGCAATACCCATTTATTAGAAGCATCAAAAATAATGGTCTGAGCAGAGGTGATTCCTGTAAATAAAAATAGAAGAAATACTATTTTTTTCATAAAAAATGGTTTTATTGATTTATATAAAGATTTCCAAAAATAATGATAATCTTCTAAAAAACAAATATATAATCAAATAGTTAGTCTCTATTTAAGTTAATTTTATTAATTATACGCGATATAGAAATTGTAGTAATCTCCATAAAATTAGCAATATGTTTGGCAAATGCTTCAAAATACTTAATGGAAATATTTAAAACGTGGAAACTTAATATTCAAGATCTAGCTATTTGGATAAAATCAGGTTACAAAAAATTAAGGAACACATATTTGGTTTTCCATTTTTTTTTAGTAATTTACTAAAGAAAGATAGTTATTATAATAATCTGAATTACAGCTTATTGATAAATAATTATTCAAAAAAACAGTTTTAATAATGAAAGTACTTTTTTATACAAAAGAATTTCCGCCATATGTTTATGGTGGTGCAGGAGTTGTTGTTGAATATTTAGCAGCTGAATTGGCTAAGATCATGGAAATTGATGTAAGGTGTTTTGGTGATCAGAATGAAAATTCAGATAATTTAACAGTTAAAGGATTTTCCTATGATAATCCGGTTTTTGATCAAACAAATGATAAGCTAAAAGCCGTATTTAATAGTTTAACTACATGTATTCAAATGAATGCTGACGATGTTGATGCGGATATAGTACATTGTCATACCTGGTATGCTCAATTTGCGGGTATCGTAGCAAAATTGAGTTATGGTGTTCCGTTGGTAATTACAACACATTCCTTAGAGCCATTAAGACCATGGAAAAGAGAGCAATTGGGTAGAGGTTATGATACTTCTTCCTGGGTTGAAAAAACAGCAATTGAAATGGCTGATGCTATTATTGCTGTGTCAAAGGAAACAAAAGAAGATGTTTTAAAATATTTTGATGTAGATAAAGATAAAATTAAAGTAATTTACAATGGAATTAACCTTGAAGAATATGTAGTAACTCAAGAAACATCTACACTTGATAGGTATGGAATTGATCAATTAAAACCATTTGTACTTTTTGTAGGTAGAATTACCAGACAAAAAGGGATCATACATTTGGTTAATGCGATAAAATATATTGATCCAGAAACTCAGATTATTTTATGTGCCGGAGCACCGGATACACCTGAAATTGCCAAAGAGATGGAAGACAGCGTGAAGGAAGTGAAAAAAGATAGAGATAATGTTATATGGATAGATGAAATGTTACCTAAAAAAGAAGTAATTCAACTATATTCGCATGCAGATGTATTTTGTTGTCCTTCAATATATGAACCATTTGGTATCATTAATGTTGAAGCAATGGCTTGTGAAACTGCTGTTGTTGCAAGTGCTGTTGGAGGGATAAAAGAAGTTGTTGTGGATGGAGAAACAGGAATATTGATTTCTTTAGATCAGCAGGATTCAGCACCTTTTGAGCCAATAGATCCGGAAAAATTTTCTAAAGATCTTGCGGAAGGTGTCAATAAATTGATTAACAATAAAGAATTAAGAGATGCCATGGCAAAAAAAGGTAGAAAAAGAGTTGAAGACACTTTTGATTGGAGCGCCATAGCAAAACAGCACAAAGAATTATATAAATCGTTAAAGCAATAATTATGAAGGTATTGAGTATTATTTTAGGGGGCGGACAAGGCTCAAGGTTATATCCTTTAACCGAAAGAAGATCAAAACCAGCGGTACCGATAGCAGGAAAATACAGACTGGTAGATATTCCAATTTCTAACTGTATCAATTCTGGCCTTAAAAAGATATATGTATTAACCCAGTTTAATTCAGCTTCATTAAACCAGCACATTAAGAATACTTATCACTTTAGTTTTTTTAGCAAAGCATTTGTTGATGTTTTAGCTGCAGAACAAACACCGGAAAGTTCTAATTGGTTTCAGGGAACTGCTGATGCAGTTCGTCAGAGCATACATCATTTTTTGAAACATGATTTTGAATATGCTTTAATATTATCAGGTGATCAGCTTTATCAAATGGATTATAATGAAATTCTTAAGAAGCATATTAAGAGCAAAGCAGAATTATCTATAGCAACAATGCCTGTTAATGCCAAGGATGCAACTTCTTTTGGAATTTTGAAAACAAATGAGAAGGATGAAATAACATCCTTTATTGAAAAACCAGCACACGAGTTATTACCTGAATGGGTTTCAGATGTAAGTGATCAAATGAAATCAGAAGGTCGAAATTACCTTGCTTCGATGGGTATTTATGTCTTTAACAGAGAACTATTAATTGAATTATTGAAAGAACCTGATACGGTTGATTTTGGAAAAGAGATCATTCCTCAAAATATTGATAAACACAAAGTGATAAGCTATCAATTTGAAGGGTACTGGACAGATATAGGTAATATTGATTCTTTTTTTGAAGCCAATTTAGGCTTAACGGCTTCTGTTCCTAAATTTGACTTGTTTAGCGAAAGTAAAAAAGTATTTACTAGAGCAAGAATACTGCCAACATCTAAGGTATCAGGTACTATCCTTGATAAAACTGTTTTGGCAGAAGGATGTATTATTCATGCAGGAAAAATTGAAAGATCTGTAATTGGAATCCGTTCGAGAATATGTGAAGAATCAACGGTTATTAATACTTATATGATGGGGAGTGATTATTATCAAACTTTAGATGAATTGATTGATAATCCTTCAAATATACCTATGGGAATCGGGAAGCGATGTTTTATAAAAAATGCAATTTTAGATAAGAACTGTTGCATAGGAAATGATGTAAGAATAAATGGAGGTAAACATCTAGAAGATGCTGAAACAGATTTATATGTAATACGTGATGGTATAGTAGTAATTAAAAAAGGCGCAATAATTCCACATGGTTTTGTAATTTGATTACTTGCCAATTTTTTATTATCCAAACTGTTTAGCTTTAAAAATTAGCTTTAAAGTTTGTGTATTTTAGTTATATTAAAATTCAAAAAAATACAATGCTAGATCAAAAAAGAGTTGTTATTGATTATATCTCACCTACCATAAATAATGGTGATTTTCCAATTAAACGAGTTGTAAATGAAATTGTTAATGTTAATGCGCATGTTCTTGCTGATGGACATGATGAAATAGCGGCTTCGATTTTATATAAGCATGAAAATGAAAGTGATTGGAATGAGTTGAGAATGAGTCTTGCCTATAATAATGAATGGAATGGTTCTTTTGAAGTTCAAAAGCAAGGATATTATACCTATAAAGTTGAGGGTTGGATAGATTATGCCTTAACCTGGCAACATGGTATCATCAGAAAAATTGAAGACTATCAACTAGTAACTTCAGAATTACTGGAGGGTGTAGATTTGATCAAATCAATCCTCAATACAGTAACAAAATCAGAAAGAGGATATTTAGAAAACTTACAAAAAATATTTAGCAATAAAGAATCTTATGAAGAAGCTATTTTAGAAGCGGTAAGTGATAAATTGCATCAAATATTTTATAAATATCCGAAAAAAAAACTGGTTAATTCATCAAGTGAGTTTCAGATTTATGTGGATAGATTAAAAGCCAGATTTAGTACCTGGTACGAATTTTTTCCACGTTCTGCTTCCAAAAAGGAAGGCGTTCACGGTACTTTTAAAGATTGTATAAAACTATTACCAAGAGTTGTTGAAATGGGTTTTGACACTTTGTATTTCCCTCCGATACACCCTATTGGAGAAGTGAATAGAAAAGGGAAGAACAATTCAACTGATGCTTTTGAAGGTGACGTTGGCTCTCCCTGGGGAATAGGTTCTAAATATGGAGGCCATAAAGATATCCATTCAGAATTAGGAACGATTAAAGATTTTAAGTCCTTGGTTAAAAAGGCAAATGGTTTAGGTTTAGAAGTTGCTATGGATTTTGCTTTACAGGTAGCACCTGATCATCCTTGGGTAAAAGAGCATCCTCAGTGGTTTAAATGGCGTCCGGACGGAACAGTACAATATGCAGAGAATCCTCCAAAAAAATATCAGGATATTTTGCCAATTTATTTCGAAACTGAAGATTATAAAAATCTTTGGAAGGAAACTTTAGATACTTTTATGTATTGGATTGATTGCGGAATAAATATCTTTAGAGTAGATAATCCTCACACGAAACCATTTTATTTTTGGAACTGGATCATTTCTGAAATAAAAAAAGAACATCCGGATGTATTATTTTTGGCAGAGGCATTCACAGGTCCAAAAATAATGCAGCAACTAGGTAAACAAGGTTTCACACAATCTTATACTTATTTTACCTGGCGAAATTCAAAACACGAATTAATTGAATATGTTGAAGAGTTGACCAAATCAGAACAACGTGAATATATGCGCCCAAATTTTTGGCCAAATACGCCAGATATTAATCCATTTCATTTACAAGGTGCGAATGAATCAAAATATATTCAACGTTATGCTTTAGCTGCTACTTTAAGTTCAAATGTAGGAATATACGGACCGGTTTTTGAATATATGATCGATGATTCGCTTCCAAATAGAGAAGAATATTTGGATTCAGAAAAATTTCAAATAACTCATTATGATTGGAATAAAAAAAATAATTTAATTTCAATTATAAGTAAAATTAATATGATCCGTAAGGATGAGGAAGCATTGCAACAAACCAATAACATTAAATTTTGTCACATTGAAAATGATAATTTGATAGCTTTTTATAAATGGAATGACGATAAATCTAATGAAATTTTAGTGATTATAAATTTAGATCCATACAGTGTACAGAGCGGGTCAATGCAACTACCTTTAGCAGAATTGAAAGAGTTTGAGCAAGGACTACCAGTTCAAGTTTATGATTTTATTTCAGGAAATGGTTACAATTGGTATGATGAATGGAATTATATTGAATTGCAGCCCGAGTTGCCTCTTCATATATTTAAGATAAATAAATAGATGTCAAATAAAATTACCAAAACTATAATACAATCTCCCTTTCATTTTGATGAAAATTGGGAAGATTTACTTGATAATAAAGATTTTGTTAAAGTTTTTCTTTCCGATGTTTTAGAAGATTATATTGTAAAACAGCGTTGGTACGGAGGTAAAGCGAGCAAGCTAAAATATATTGAACTTTCAGAATATTTTAGAATTCAAAATGAAGGAGAAGTATATTATGGTTTGATCTTAGAAATTAATTTTGTTGAAGCTTTTTATCAACATTATTTTTTGCCGATAGCTTTTGTTACAGATAAGAATTTTGCTAAACAAGATAGAATTCTTCCAATTAGTATTAAAGGTCAACAAGGTTTTATTATTGATGCAATTAATCTTGAAGCATTTAGAAAACTTGTATTTGAATTGATCTTAAATGCTCAACCCAAGAATAAATCTAGAGTACAATATCATAAAAGTGAAACTTTTACCGATGTGGTTTATGAATCGTCGAGATTTTTGGGTTTAGAACAAAGCAACACCTCAATTGTTTATAATGAAAAGTTTGTTCTAAAATTTTTCCGAAGGATTTTTGCTAATAAAAATCCTGATTATGAAATGAGTTGTTTTTTATCAGATAAGAAAGAATTCAAAAATACTCCGGCTTATCAGGGAAGTTTAAATATAATTGGTTCTGATAACGTCTATATTACCATAGCCTTAATGCAAAAAATGGTTCCCAATCAAGGCGATGCATGGGAATATATGTTAAAAGAACTACATAAGGTATTTTCTAATTTAGAACATAAAAATATAGATATAAATTCATTACCTAAAACAGAGTTGTATTTAAGGTTAAAAATTGAAGATGTACCAGAAAAAATAATTGATTGGGTAGGATCAGATTTATTTCTTAAAATAAAAACTATTGCAAAACGCACTGCTGAAATGCATATTGTATTGGGATCAGAGTTTGAGGACACAGCTTTTACACCAACACATTTTAATGGTGATTATACAGTTTGGCTAAAGAATAGGTTACTTTATCAATTTCAAAACAGGTTGAATACTATTGAAAATAATCTACATAAACTTGATGGTTTGTCACTAGAACTAGCAAATGAGTTTTTAAATAATAAAAATATTATAAGAAAGCGGTTTGTGAATTTTGACTGGACAAAACTAAAAGGAGAGCGAATAAGGGTACATGGTGATTATCATTTAGGGCAAATACTGGTCAAAGATGATGATTTTTACATTTTGGATTTTGAAGGTGAACCAGAAAGTACGATTAGAGACAGAAAAGTAAAACAGCCACCATTAAAAGATGTTGCAGGAATGTTTAGATCTTTTCACTATGCTATTTATGCAACGGTTTTTAATAATAGTGAAAAATATATCCAATCACAAGAAACATTATTTGAAGCCGCTGAATTATTGTATTCATATTTTACCAGTGTTTTTTTAGCAACTTACGTTGAAGCAATTTTAAATGCGAATCTAAATATTGGTTATGATCAGGAACGAAATTTTATCTTAAAATACTGTTTGTTAGAAAAAGCAGTATATGAATTAGGTTACGAACTAAATTCACGACCACGTTGGGCATTAATCCCTTTAAAAGGAATATCTAATATTATTAATCATTAAACCTATGGCAAAAGTAAAAGCATATAGTCTGTTCACAGACTTTGACATTGATCTATTTAAGTCTGGAAAACACTACCGTCTTTACGAAAAATTTGGTGCACATTCTATTGAGTTGGAAGATGAAAAAGGAGTTTATTTTTCTGTTTGGGCACCATCGGCAAAAAAAGTTTCTGTTGTTGGAGATTTCAATTACTGGAATGATAAACAGCATCAATTAAATGTTCGTTGGGATGAATCAGGAATTTGGGAAGGTTTTATACCGAATATTAGTGAAGGCATGCGGTATAAGTTTAAAATTAAATCAAATAATAATGTGGAAACAGAAAAATCAGATCCTTATGCTTTTTTTTGTGAAACACCACCAAATACTGCTTCAATAATAAGAGATGTTGATACTTATGATTGGAAAGATAAAGATTGGATGGGATATAGAAAAGATAAAAATGGATTGGATAAACCTTATTCTGTTTATGAAGTTCATTTAGGATCTTGGATGAGAAATGAAGAGAGTAATTTTTTGACATATAAAGAATTAGCTAAAAAACTGGTTTCTTATTTAAAGGAAATGAGTTTTACCCATGTAGAGCTTATGCCAATTATGGAATATCCTTATGATCCTTCTTGGGGATATCAATTGGTTGGATATTTTGCACCAACTTCTCGTTTTGGATCACCACAGGATTTTATGTATTTGATTGATCAATTACATAAAAGTGATATAGGGGTTATTTTAGATTGGGTTCCATCACATTTTCCATCCGATGATCATGGATTAGGTTTTTTTGATGGAAGTCATTTATATGAACATCCTGATCATAAAAAAGGTTACCATCCTGATTGGAAAAGTTTAATATTTAATTACGGGAGAAATGAAGTAAAATCATTTTTGATCAGTAATGCATTTTTTTGGTTAGATAAATACCACGTGGATGGTTTAAGAGTAGATGCAGTTGCATCAATGGTTTATTTGGATTATTCAAGAGAGGATGGCGCATGGGAACCAAATGAATTTGGAGGGAGAGAAAATCTGGAAGCAGTTTCATTTATAAAAGAATTTAATGAAAGTGTTTTATCAACTTTTGAGGGAGTTCAAACCATTGCTGAAGAATCAACAGCTTTTCCGGGGGTTACCAAACCGGTTAATATTGGAGGATTAGGTTTTGGAATGAAATGGATGATGGGATGGATGCATGACACTCTTGAATACTTTTCAAAAGACCCAATCTATCGCAAGTTTGAACAAAATGTAATAACTTTTAGTTTGGCATATGCCTTTTCTGAAAATTTTGTATTACCGCTTTCTCATGATGAAGTAGTTTATGGCAAAAAATCTTTATTAAACAGAATGCCCGGAGATGAATGGAATAAATTTGCTAATTTAAGATTATTATACGGCTATATGTTTACACATCCAGGCACCAAATTATTATTTATGGGAGGTGAGTTTGGTCAGTCATCAGAATGGAATTTTAATCAAAGTCTGGATTGGCACTTGTTGCAATACAAACCTCACAAAGGGTTGCAGACATTTGTTAAAGACTTAAATAATTTGTATAAAAATACACCTGCATTGTACGAAAAAGGATTTAGTAATGAAGGATTTGAATGGATAAACTTTAGTGATAATGAAAATTCTGTAATCTCTTATATCCGTAAAGGGCATGATGAGGTTAATGATATAATTGTTGTTTGTAATTTTACTTCAGTAGCAAGAAAAAATTACAGAATTGGATTGCCAAGAAAAGGTTCTTTAACACAAATATTAAACAGTGATTATAAAAAATATTTTGGAAGTGGCGTAAGTAATTCTAAAAAAATTAGTATTGAGAAAAAGGATTGGGATAATAGAAAGTATTCAGCAGAAATCACGTTGCCACCCTTAGGGATGATCGCTTTTAAAATTGTTTAAAATTTTATTTTTCCCTTTATTAAATTTTATTTTCTTTTTTAAACTTTAATATATTTATGATAATTAATACCGAAATAGACAAAAAAGGAAATCAATATCCTTCAAATATAGTTTCTTGCAAAAAGGATATCGATAATTTTTCCTTTACAACTGAAAATGGTGTAATACTTCAAGTTACTGTTATTAGAGATAGTGTTTTACGTTTTAGATATGCAACAGATTCTCATTTTGAAAATGATTTTTCATATGCGATTGATGAAGATGCAAGTATTGGCTTTAATCATTTAGAGACTGATGAAAATGATAACATGTACATTATTACTACTGCAAAATTAATTTGTCATATTCAAAAAAAAGATTTAAAAGTAAAGATTTATGATGTTTTGGATAAATCGATAATTTTTGAAGATGAATCAGGATTTCATTGGGAAGAGAATTATGATGCTGGAGGTGATATTGTAAAAATGAGTAATGTAGCTCAGGAGGGGGAAAGTTTTTATGGTATGGGAGATAAGACAGCTAGCACCAATATGCGAGGAAGACGATTTGAAAACTGGGTAACTGATTCTTATGCTTATGAGCGGGGTACTGACCCAATATACAAGGCAATACCTTTTTATATTGGCTTGCATCATAAAAAAAGCTATGGTATATTTTTCGACAATACTTTCAGGTCATTTTTTGATTTTGCACACGAACGTCGTCATGTAACAAGTTTTTGGGCTCAAGGAGGTGAGATGAATTATTACTTTATTTACGGGCCAAAAATGAATGATGTAATAAGTAGTTATTCAGATTTAACCGGTACGCCTGAATTACCGCCTTTGTGGACATTGGGTTATCATCAATGTAAATGGAGTTATTATCCTGAATCTAAAGTTAAAGAAATTGCTCAAAAATTTAGAGAATTAAAAATACCTTGTGATGCCATATATTTAGATATTGATTATATGGAAAACTTTAAGTGTTTTACATGGAATAAAGAACATTTTCCAAATCCAAAGAAAATGGTGGATGAATTGGCAGAGGATGGTTTTAAAACGATTGCTATTATTGATCCGGGAATAAAAATAGAGAAAGATTACAATATCTATGAAGAAGGGATGGATAACGGCTATTTCTGTAAAAGAGCTGATGGACCTTATATGAGAGGTAAAGTTTGGCCGGGTGAATGTTATTTCCCTGATTTCACTAATCCAAAAGTAAGAAAATGGTGGTCGGGTTTATTTAAGGAACTCATTGGAGATATTGGTATAAAAGGTGTTTGGAATGATATGAATGAACCGGCTGTAATGGAAGTGCCTAATAAAACTTTTCCAAATGATGTTCGTCATGATTACGACGGTAATCCTTGCAGTCATCGTAAAGCTCATAATATTTACGGAATGCAAATGGTTAAAGCAACTTACGAAGGTTTAAAAAAATTCACTTATCCAAAACGACCATTTGTAATAACCCGCGCCGCTTATTCAGGTACTCAAAGATATACTTCAACATGGACCGGTGATAATATAGCAACCTGGGATCATTTATGGATTGCCAATGTTCAGGCACAGCGTATGAGTATGTCTGGTTTTTCTTTTGTAGGTTCTGATATTGGCGGATTTGCAGAACAACCTACAGGTGAGTTATATGCAAGATGGATACAATTGGGGGTGTTTCATCCCTTTTGTAGAACCCATTCTTCAGGAGATCACGGAGACCAAGAACCATGGTCATTTGATGATGAAGTACTTGATATTGTTAGAAAATTTATTGAAATAAGGTATCAATTGCTTCCTTATTTATACACTGCTTTTTGGCGATATATTAATGAAGGAACACCAATTTTAAAGTCATTGGTTTTGTTCGATCAGGAAGATTTGCAAACCCATGATAGGACTGATGAGTTTATTTTTGGAGAAAAAATATTGGTTTGCCCTATTTTAGAACCTAATGCTAAAGGGAGAAGAATGTATATACCTAGGGGAAAATGGTATAATTTTTGGGATGATGAAATTGTTGAGGGTGGTAGAGAAACCTGGGTTGATGCTGATATTGAAAGTGTACCTATTTTTATAAAAGAAGGAGCGATCTTACCAAAATATCCGGTTCAGCAATATGTTGGAGAAAAACAAATTGATGAACTTACTTTAGATGTATATTATAAAAAAGGAAAAGAGAAAAATTTTTTATATGAGGATGCAAATGATGGCTATGATTATAAAAAAGGACGTTTCAGTTTACGGAATTTCACCTTAGTTGGAAAATCAAAAGAGTTGATCATACAGCAGCATAAATTTGGTAAATATATTACAGACTATGATACTTTTAAGATCAAATTACATGGATTACCCTTTAAAATCACTACAATTCAAGTTAATAACGAAGAGATTAATTTTAAAGATGTAAAAGTAAATGGTGATAATACCATAATTGTTAATAAAGACTTTACAGAACTTCATATTAAAGGTGGTCTCTAATAATAAATAAATATTATAAATTTACTCTCTTTACTAGTTGGTGTTATTCTTTTGGTAAGTTGAATAAGATATTTAATAATTGGATAAGAAGCAAGCCGGCCTTCTGTAGGCAGGGATTTATGAATTTATTTTTTAACAGATTAATTACTCCTTAAAGATATAAAAAGCATTACCTTTCGAAATTCTTAGGCAAAGAAAATTATTTTTAATTTTCTTTGCCTAAATTATACTAGAAGAAATTAAATAATTTATTATGTCAAAAGCACATTCATTTCATATTCCTGTTATGGGAATTGCATTTACAATTGATACGCCATTAAAGATTTCTCATTACGGTATCGATTCAGTAATATCTTTGGTAGATGATATACTTATTGAAAAGATTAGAAAAGTATATAGTAAAAAATATGAAATACCTTATAAAGAAATCTCTAATAAGATTGATGATTTTCGTGCAAAACGAATTACTTCTTATCTGAATATGGTAAACGAAATTACTGAAGAAAAATTTAATGAACTCAAAAAAATATCCAAAGAAAAAAGCTCTGGAATCAAAGAATATTTGAGTATGTTGCCCGATAATTCTTCCATAAAGAAAGAGTTTAAAAATTTTGCTTCTAAATATATCAATTTTGAAGATTTTGAAAATAAGATTAAAAATAGTTTTTCAAAAGGCAGTATTGATGTAAATATAATGACAAAATTAGATAGAGAAAACTATAAAAATGGCGAACGATTACCCGCTGAATATAATGATGCACATGCAGCGTTAAGGGGTTTTGCCAACAGTGATCTAAATTCTTCATTGGTGCTATCAGCCGGGATGAATCCTAGATTGTATAGTTATCTTGAAAAATTTGATGATTTTTATCCTAATGAAGAAGGAGTTATCAAAAAGAAAATTGTTTTAAAAGTTAGCGATTATCGTTCTGCATTAATTCAAGGTAAATTTTTAGCTAAAAAAGGTTTATGGGTGTCTGAATACAGAATAGAGTCCGGACTTAATTGTGGGGGTCATGCTTTTGCAACTGAAGGATTTTTAATGGGGCCAATTCTCGAAGAATTCAAAAATAACAGAAAAGATCTTGCGCAATCGATTCATGAAATTTTAATACCAGCACTATCAAATAAAAATAAGGTAATACCTGTTGATGAACTGGCCATAAAAATTACAGCACAAGGTGGTGTAGGAACTGAACAAGAACACGAATTTTTAATTGATCATTATCAGGTTGATTCAGTTGGATGGGGTACACCTTTTCTTTTAGTGCCTGAGGCTACAACAGTTGATGATAAAACGATTCATAAACTTGAAAAAGCAAAAGAAGAAGATTTGTATTTAAGTAATATTTCACCTTTGGGAGTACCTTTTAATAATCTTAAAGGAAATTCTAAAGATCTGGAAAAACTTGCCAAAATAGCAGAAGACAGACCAGGCAGCTCTTGCACCAATAAATTTGTTGCAAATAACACTGATTTTACTGATTATTCAATTTGTACAGCTTCACGTCAATATCAAAGAGTAAAGATCAAAGAATTGGATAAGCAAGATCTTTCATTAGAAGATTATCAAGATCAATTAGGTAAGATAACAGAAAAATCTTGTATTTGTGTAGGTCTGGGAACTTCAGCATTATTGGAGAATGATTTGGACACCACGAGTGTAGGGGAAGGAGTTTCTGTATGTCCGGGTCCTAATATGGCATATTTTTCACAAAAAATGAGTCTAAAAGATATGATTGATCATATTTACGGAAGGACTAAGATAAGTACAAGTAACAGGCCAAATATGTTTATCAAGGAACTAAATCTATACATTGATTATTTAAAGGATAAAGTAGAAGAATCAAAAGATTCTTTGACAAATAAACAAGAAAAGTATTTATTGAATTTTTCAAAAAATTTGAAAGAAGGTATTAACTATTACGATAGTTTATTTGAAAATGCAAAGGATATATTTGAAGAATCAAAATATAATGTTTTAAGAGAATTAGCGTTAGAAAAAGAAAGATTAAATGTTTTAAATTATAAGATCAATAATCTTTCATTAGCTTTGGTTAAGGCTTAACAAAATCAAATGGTCGTCAATATTTTTAAAATATTAACGACCATTTTGTTAGATTGATATTAATCCATATTTTCATTTTCAATTTTATCTTTTTTCTCGATCATTGCATTGATGATCAAAGAGATTCCACCAAATAAAAATATCATTGAAAAATAAGCAACCGGTTCTTCAAGAGTTGTGTACTGACTTAATAAAGA
>JAUWUU010000115.1 GCA_030617765.1 Flavobacteriia bacterium
TTGTAACCAAAGCAAATACTACACCTTTTTGACCAATTATATTTTTTGTCAATTTATTTTCTTCTAATGAAGTTACAACACCAACTATTTCAGGAAATCTTCCTTCACCGGATATTACCGGACTTGTATTTGAGACAGCTAGAGCAGTTTTAACGTTTGTATTATTTTGTTTTGCAATTTCTTCAAGATCATTTCCTTTAGATCTATCAGCTATCAATGCTGCCTTTTTCTCATTTGATAAGATAGTACGCACATTTCCACTTCTATTAGAAAGTCCTTTTTTATGTTTCTTTGTTAATAAAACAACAGCGTAGCCATTATCAGTATCAAATCTTTTGATATCTCCTTCATTTGTAGTTTCTTCAAAAGTCCATCGTGTGATTTGGCGTTGAGAACCTAGCGGAGAAATATTATCATCTAATTCACTTAAATTTGAAATGGGCATTATTTTATAATTAGATTCCTTGGCCAACTCCTTAATATTTTTACCAGATGTTAAGTTAGATGCAAAAGTCTCAGCTTTTTCAAAAATTTCATTTTCTGTTTTTTCTGAGGCTTCAATTTTTCTGGATAAAGTTGCAACTTGAATATTTCTTTGCTTATTCTTTTGCCCATCAACCTTAATAATATGATAACCAAATTGAGATTTTACCACATCCATATCACCAATATTATTTTCAAAGACAAAATCTCTAAATTCAGGAATCATGGTTGAATAAACAAACCAACCTAAATCACCACCTTTACTGCCACTGGTTTTATCAATTGACATATCTTTTGCAAGTGCTTCAAATTTACTTTTATCACCCTTAATCACTGTTAAGATACTATCAGCAACTATTTTTGCTTCTTCTTCATTTTGAGTAATTGAAGGATCAGCAATTGTTGAGCCAACAAAAGGAATTAAAATATGACTTGCTTTAACAGAATCAGGTAGTTGTTTAATAGCAGTTATCTTAGAAATTTTATAAAATCCATTTTCAAGATAAGGACCAAAAACTTCACCCATATCTTTATTAAAAAGCGAATCGGCTAAAGTTTTAGTTAATTTATTTTTAGTAAAATAATTCTCATTAAGAGGAATGTCAGAGCCATGAGATATAAAAAAATCAGGCATATCCTTAGCATTGGCAAAACCTGTAACCATAACAGTTGATTTTGCAGCGGTACTGTATTCTTCTTTATCAATGATCAATTCAGCCAGTTGTTCTTTAATTAACTGTTCATCTTCATTAGATGGATCTACAACAAAATTTACAAATTGAATATCTCTTGAAGCTTCAACAGTATAGTCTTTTGAATGAGATTTAATATAATTTTTTAGTTCATTGTCACTAATTTTTATTAGGCTATCTGAAATACTATTATATGGTACAAAAACATATTTAAAATTTACATTATCATTTTTGTAAAAATAATCCCTTTCACCTTCAATTAATGTACTTCCTAAGCCAGCACTTATCAATGAGTTATAAGTATTTTGCTCTAAATTAGATTTGATGGTTTTTTCGTAGCTAATCCAACTTAACCAAGCTGCTTTACTTTGTTCATCGTCACCGGCGCTTTCCTGAAGATTTGCAATGTATTCCTTTAGCTTTTCTTCATCAAATATTCCTACTTCATTTTGAAACATTGTACTGTTTTGCATTTTTATTTGGTTAACCAAAGCGTTCCATACGTCTTGTTCTCCAACAACAATACCTGATTTTTCTAATTGTGTTTTATAAATTTTCCCACGAACTACACTATTCCATGCATTATTTACATTTTGCATTTGTGAAGATCTTCCATTTGATCTAGAACGATTCATTTCAATTTCTTGAGCAAATTCTTCTCTACTAATTGCTTCGCCATTCACTTCACCAATTTCTGAAACAGTTTTGTTGAACAAAGGACTGTTTGCACTGAATATTCCACTTAACACAAATGAAAAAAGAGCTAATGCAATGATTATGATTAAAAAGACTGAGCGTTCTCTAATTTTTGATAAAACTGCCATTTTCCTTTTCTTTAAATTTAGTCTGCGAAAATACAATATACCTTTTAATAAAAAAAACTGTTTTTTAAGTAATTAGATTAAGGCGTCACAATGTTTCAAAATATTCCAATTACACTGTTAAATAATTTATAATGAGATAAATACAATTTACAGTTTTCAACAGAGAATTTTTAAGTATTTTTTTTTTCAAAGTCTGAATACCAATTAAATAGGAAAAAACATCTAAATTCTGCGTAAAGCTTAATTATTTGAAATCAATTTGAGATAAACTTCTTCAATTTTAGATGCTGATACTTTAAGAATAGTATATTGATAATTGTCAATTATAACAATATCACCTTTTGAAGGTATATTTTCAGTATGATTTACGATCAATCCGCCCAAAGTTTCATAAGCACTATCCTCTTTTAAGTCTAGTTCATAGGTTTCATTGAGATAATCTACTTCTAATCTTGCTGAAAATTTATATTCATGATCATTGATCTTTTCATCCAATAAAGTTATCGTATCGTGTTCATCTTCGATTTCGCCAAATAATTCTTCAATAATGTCTTCAACGGTAATTAAACCAGAAGTTCCCCCATATTCATCCAAGACAACGGCAACACTTTTTCTTTTTTTAATAAGATCATTTAAAATGTCGTGAATCATCATGGTTTCCGGAACTATTTCAATTGGAAGTAAAATTGATCTGATATTTTTAGGTTTTTCGAAAAGTTCAAAGGCATGTACATAGCCAATAATATCATCCAGCGTATTGCTGAAGACCAAAATTTTTGATAGTCCGGTATCAACAAAAATCTGTTTTAGGTTATTTAATGATTCATGCACATCAACTGCAACAATTTCAGTACGCGGTATCATTGCTTCACGTGCTTTAACATTGTGAAATTCTAAAGCATTTTGGAAAATTTGTATTTCAGAATCGATATCTTCATCAACAGTTTCCATTTGTTCAGAGATATAATGTCCTAACTCTGCTTTGCTAAAAACTAATTTTTCCTGATCGTCATTAGTATTAAAAAAAACACGTAAAAAAAAGTTGGAGATCTGTGAGATCAATCCGGAGATAAGAAAAAATATTATAAAGAAAAAATAAGCAGGTATTGCAAATAATTTTAATGTTTCATTGGCGTATATTCTAAATATTGCTTTGGGTAAAAATTCAGCAGTAATTAAAATGATTAATGTTGAGATCAGAGTTTGAATTAACAAAAGAACAAATTCATTTTCAATTGATGGTGCTAGAAACCGCATTAAAAGATCCCCCATAAAATAACCGTAAATTACCAAGGCTATATTGTTTCCAATCAACATGGTTGTAATAAACTTTGATGGTTTTTGGGTAAGTTTTGATAAAACTTTTGATAAAAAAGTATCCTTTTTCTTTTCGAGCTCTAAGTGCATTTTGTTAGCCGAAACAAAAGCTATCTCCATACCTGAAAAGAAGGCAGACAGTAAAATTGCTAAGAGTATTATTAGTATTTGAATTATCATTATTGTCTTAATCTTAGAAGAAACATAAAAAACAGTTAGAGCCTAATCTTCCTTTACGTAAATTGTTCCGTAAATTGATTTCATATTTATTTTTGATAGATCTTCGCTTGCATCGATACCTTTGCCGTGAATCGTATCTAACTGGGTTATTAAAGTAAATTCCTTTTCGGTATAAATATAGTGAACATTACCATCCCAAAAAAGTTGGCTTGTTTTTAATGTAGAATTGTCAGCATAATTTACAATGCTAACATTTTTTGTTGCTTCAGATATATTTGTTTTTGTATAAGTAATGGCATAATCAGCCTTTAAAACAACTGAATCACCATTTTTATCGTAAGTAGTAATCTTAAGCCCCTTAGGAAATTCAGTGTAGGGATGATTTTCTCTGTTAGAATAATCATTCATCAATGGAGTGATTAAGTTTGTAGTTACTTTACCCGAATCAGTATGAATCAGATTAACATTTTTAGCAACTCCTATGGGTAGATTTTTATCGGCTAAAAAATCCTGGACTTCCTTAAGTTCATTACCACATGAAAAAAACATTGCCACTAATAATATAGCAGCAATGTTTTTTAAAATGTTATTAAGTATAGGAAACATAAATTAAATCTACGGAATTTTAACCGTTTCTCCTATCCAGCAACCAATTTTATAAGATGATCCGGAAGCTTTACCCTCGGTAAAAACTAATTTTTTTGAAGGAGCACTCGCCATATAGCTTTTAATATATTTATTGGCAGTAGATGTAATACCCGGGTCAACTGATTTTGCTCTTCTTGCTTTATCAGAAGCGGCTACATAAACCATACGTTTTGAAAATTCATCTGTTCCGCATGAATTTGCACTTGATGCATATAAATTAGCAATTAACAAATAGGCACTTCCCATACTTGGTCTTTCTTTTAATGCTTTGTAGGCATAATCTCTGGCTCTGCTTTTTGCGCCTTTCTTTTTCATAATTAAAGCACCGCGGTAATAATATTTAGCTTTTTTATAGTTGTCGGTTTCAATACTAATTGCTTTGTCAAAATATTCAAGCGCTTTATTATCTTCACCCTTGTCAATTAAAATACCGGCATAAAACACATAGGCATCAGATGAAGGTGCTGCATTAACATAAGCTTCAACCATTTTAGGATAAAGTGCATCATCTGTACAACCTTTTTGATTTAATCTTGAAACAGCTCTTTTTAGCCATTTCACATCGTTTTTATTTTTTTCAAAGGAGCCTTTATATAAAGGAACCAACCTTTCACAAGTTGCAACTTCACTTAGCGTATTATCTAAATTTCCTTCAACTTGACCTAAAGCAGTTAGATTAACTTCTCTGGCGTGTTTTTTCTTTTCTTCTTTTGATGATAAATTTTGACCACTTGCTTCTTTGGCAACTAAAGCATCTAATTCTTTTGAATATTTATCCATTTTATTACTTACCGCTTCGGTAATATCATCATAAGTATCAAAAACCAACTGTGGATTGATATCTTTATTTTTTTCGGTAAACATTTCAAAATAAAGGCCTAAATTTTTAACACTCATTCCTGAAGGATCATTTTTAAAAGAATGCGCAAGTTTTGTAAACACTTCTTCTTGAGGTACATCTCTTACAACTAGCGAGTTTGCCCAATCACTGTAAACTTTTCCTAGATTATCAGGAAAATTCTTAACGCGCAGTTCGTAGATTTCGTCAATTTCTTTTGATATTTTTTGTGCTTCTGCTGGTGTTGTAGCTTTAGAATACTTGTCTTCTGCCATTTTTATACCGTATTTGTATAAATTTTTAGAAGATGTTGGGCAATTTTCTATACACCATTTCCAGGGTTCATATGCTGGGTCGTAGTTGCCAACTTTTGCATATTCATAAAAGATAGAAAGATTGGTTTTACATTTTTCTGGCTCACTCCCATATTTATCTTGTGCATTAGTTGATGCGATACCTAATAATAGAAAGACTCCTATTGCTAAACCTATTTTTAGTTTCATAATTAATTGATTTGAATAATTTATTTAATTTAACACTCTTTTTCTAAACCATTTATCGTTCAAAGATAAACTTAATCTAAAATTAAAATAGTTTTCTTTTAATAAATTTCCGGTTGTTTCACCCCTTTGGCCCAACTCAAACCCTAAATTAACATTAGATAAAGTGAGGCCCATTGGTATACTTACACCAAAAGATATGCCATAATCATTAATTACGGTGTCATATATTTCTAAACCTGTTTTTTTATAATTAAAACCAGCTCTGTAGGTTAGGCGTTCCCAATAATTTGCAATGGAGTTAAATTTAGGTGTATAAAAACCTCCAACTGAAACCATACTAGATTTAAGGTATTGATAGCCATTTTGTTCGTCAAAATGAGTTCCACTTATATCAAGGGCATCCCTAAAAGTATATTCAGCACCTAAAAACCAGACATTTTGTTTACCAAACCCTGCACTTAAAGCGGTTTTCATAGGGTATTTAACTGTAGATTTAAGATTATTTGAATATAAAGTATCTCTTGGAATTGCAATTTCATTACTGGTATTATCTAATGAAATTAAATACTCATCACCTTTTTGGGTAAGATCATGTGCTAAAGTAAAACTTGCACCCAATTTTATATTCATTGCATTTGCCAGATCATGTTTGTAAAGTGCACCTGCTTTAAACTCAAATCCGGTAACATACGAATTAACTTTGTGCTTGGTTGCATATTGAACGTTAAGGCGTCTATTTAAAATACTATTGTCTATTCCTCCAAAAAGGTAGGCACCTTCAAAACCCAAATTCAAATTAAATGGAAATTTGTAAGCATAACCTAAAAAAACTCGATTTGTACCTCCTTTACCTTCATAAAGGTTTGTTTGAACTAGTTCATCTTCATCGTCAAATTTTGTATCTAATAATGAATATCCTACGGATGAGTTTAATTGCAATCCAAAAGCTAAACCCTGATTACCCCTGATAGGAATACCCATGGCAATGTAGGTAAAGGATGCATGTGAACTTGTTTGTGAATCATTTCCGTCATCAAAATTTGTAACTCTATTGCCACCGGCAAATACGTAGGTTGTCCATAGTAGCGAGGCATAAGTAGCAGGATTGGATAAACTGAGTCTGTATTCACTATCTAAAACGCCACCTACATTACCCATTGCCATTTCTTCAACACTTTTTAAAGAAACTTCATCACCAATTCCGAAATATGAATAAGGAGACGAATTTGTTTTTTGTGCAAATCCTACAACACTAAAAAAAATAGCAATTATTGCTAAAAAGTTTTTGATCATTTTTCAAAATTATAAAACAGAATACTGTTTAGTCCTTCCAATAAAAAATTTGGATTGGCAAATATGGTACTTTTTATGTTTTTTGCCAAGAAAATTGTGTCTCCTCCTGTTAAAACTACTGTTAATTTTTGATTTTCAGCTTTAAATTGGGCAATAGTACCTTCAATTTCTTGAATAACACCATTAAGAACACCTATATGAATTGAATTTATAGTGGAATTTCCAATTGCTGGTATTTCATTTATCGCTGATAATTTTGGTAAGTTTGCTGTATAAGAATGTAAGGACTTATACCTCATTTCAATTCCAGGAGATATCGCTCCGCCATAATACTCACCATTTTTATCAAGAAAGTCATAAGTAATGCATGAGCCTGCATCGATAACCAAAACATTTTTGTTTGGATATTCACTCACGGCACCTGCAACAAGTGCAATACGATCTACACCGAGTGTTTTAGGTGTTTTATAAAGGTTTTTAAAAGGTAATTTAGTATTTTGATCAAGAACAACGGGGTTTAATAAATTCTTGATCTTTTGTAGATCACTATTATTGATTTCTCCAACACTAGATAAAATACTATGAGAAATAGGATGCTTGTTTAATATTTCTTTTAAAGAATTGATCAATTCTTTTTTTGGGAAAGTATCTTTTTTAAGAAGTGTTTTTTTATTAAAAACAGCAGTTTTAACTAAAGTATTACCTATGTCAATTACTAAATTCATTTTTATTTTTTTTATTGGAGCAAAAATACAACAGATTTTTTAATATTTTTTTTGCTGGTTTTAAATTTAGATTTATATTTGCACCCGCTTATAGCGATGGTACCTTAGCTCAGTTGGTAGAGCAATGGACTGAAAATCCATGTGTCCCTGGTTCGATTCCTGGAGGTACCAC
>JAUWUU010000086.1 GCA_030617765.1 Flavobacteriia bacterium
GTCATATTTGGTAATGCATAACTTATAATTGCAAAAACAATCATTGCGTAAGCACCCCAAAATGCTAAGTGACCGTGCATAGCAGTTACAATAGTACCGTGTGTATAGATATTTGTTTGTGGTAAAGTATGTGCGAAACCTAGTAATCCTGCACCTACAAATGAAACTATTGCAGAACCGATTGTCCAGTATAATGCAATTTTATTTGGATGTTTTTTCTCACCTTTTCTATACATATTTACAGCAAATAAAGCCATTGCTAAAAATGCTAATGGTTCTAAAGCAGAAAATATTCCACCAACGATTAACCAAATTTTATTTACACCTATATAATAGTAATGGTGTCCTGTTCCTAAAATACCGGATAAGAAAGTTAATCCAACAATTACATATAACCATTTTTCAATAACTTCACGATCAACTCCGGTAAGTTTAATTAATAAGAATGAAAGGATACCTCCCATAATTAATTCCCATACACCTTCAACCCATAAGTGAACAACCCACCAACGGAAAAATGAATCTAATACCTGACTGTCAAAATCAAGCATTCCGGGTAAGTAAAGTAGTGCTGCAAAAAGTAATCCCATAGAAAGTACAAGAGCAGTTGTTGTTCTTCTTTTTCCTTTAAAAAGAGTTACTAAGATTAAACCCATAAATAATAGAACATTTACTACTACTAAATAATCTAATGGTCTGGGTATTTCTAAGAATTTTCTTCCTTCCCACCAGTTAAAGTGATAACCAATTATTGCTGCAACACCCACTAAAGCTAAACTAATAAGTTGTACATCAGCTAATTTTACACTTACCAATTCAATTTGTGCTTCTTCAGGAATAATATAGTATGCGGCGCCCATAAAACCAGATAATAACCATACTACCAATAAATTGGTGTGTACTGCTTTTGCTGTATTAAAAGGTATCCATTCGTGTAATCCATCCATTCCGGCATGAGCAAATCCCATGATAAAACCATAGGTTAACTGTAATGTTAACAATAGCATTGATAAAGCAAAGAACCAATAAGCTACTTTTTGCGATTTATATTTCATAATATTTATAGTTTTTAGTTAGTGTTATTTTTTGCTAATGGAGAAACAACAGTTTCAAATCCATTTAAATCAATTTCTCCAATCCACTTAAAGAAAGCTATCATATCTTCAGCTTCAGCTTCAGTCATATTATAAGCTACCATTTTTCTACCCCCATGATCAACTCGTTGCCATGGTGTTGGTGACATTAGAACGCCTTTAATATATCCTTCGCCTCTTCGTTCAACTACTTTAGTTAATTCAGGCGCATAATAACCACCTTCTCCCATTATTGTATGACAACCCATACAATTGTTTTTTTCCCATAATACTTTTCCACTAGCTACTTGCTCAGTAAGATTTTCATTATGTGATTGATCCTGAGCATCTGATAGGGAATACACGGTTAATCCGATAAAGATTAAAAATGTAACCAATGTACCGCCTAAAAAGAACGCACGTGCTTGTTTTTTTGATAACATATAATTTAATTTAAGGTTAATAAGTAAAACATTAAAAGATAATTTTATTTTTTATTTTTTCAAAAGTATAAGAAAGCGTAAAATATTCTTATGACATATGTCATAAAAGTCACATAAATGTTAAAAGTTTTAACAATTAAGTGACTTAAAAATTGAAATATTAGGATTTTTAGTCTGTAAAGAATTCATATTAGAAAGTATATATCAATTAATGATATATTCAGTTCTATATTAATAGTGGAATCACTAATAAAAAATATCTATTCTTTTCTAGAAGACTCTATATAATAGTTTTGATCAATTCTAATAGTTGAATTTGATATTGAAGTTTTAATTTTTTGCCATTCACTATTGGGTTTGATCCATTTTTCTTTGTTATTCACATAGACTTTTACAGGAATTTCAAAGTTTTTTAAGGTATTTATAAATCGATATTTAATTACCTTATTTTCTATCTTATATTCTAAAACAGGAATCTTTACTGTACGTAAATATTGATTAAAAAAAGCATCAAGATCCATAGCTGTTTCTTTGCTAATATAATCTTCAATTTGTTGAGAAGTAACGGTTTGGTGATAAAAATCTTCATTCATTCTTCTTAAAATTTGTCGGAACTTTTCGTCATCATTAATCATTTGTCTTAAAGTATGTATCATTGCAGCTGCTTTTGGATACATATCTCCTGAACCAGTATTATTAACATTGTATTTACCTATAATTGGCTTATCATTTTTTATATTTTTTCTTATTCCAATCGCATAAGCATTTCCAGCTTCTTTACCAAAATGATAATCTAAATACAAAGCTTCGCTATAAGTAGTAAAACCTTCATGTATCCACATATCAGCAATATCAACATCTGTAATATTATTGGCAAACCATTCATGACCAGATTCGTGAATGATGATAAAATCAAATTTCAATCCAAATCCGGTACCGCTAAGATCTCTACCTAAATAGCCATTCTCAAATTTGTTTCCATAGGTTATTGAACTTTGATGTTCCATACCCAAATAAGGCACTTCTACTAATTTGTAACCATCCATATAAAAAGGGTATGGTCCAAACCAATACTCAAAAGCTTCAAGCATTTTGGGGACTTGTTTAAATTGATCTTTTGCTTTGGTAAGGTTATATGGTAAAACGTAATAATCACAGGTTAAAACGCCCTTTTCTCCCTGATATTTTTCTGAAAAATGACTAAAATCAGCAATATTGATATTAATTCCGTAATTATTTATTGGATTAACAACTTTCCAATGATAAGTTTTAGTGCCATCTTTATTTTCTAAAGTTTTAATTAATCTTCCATTAGAAACATTCATCAGCCCTTTTGGAGGTGTGATTACAATATCTGCTCCCTCTTCAGGTTCATCATACATATGATCTTTACAAGGCCACCATATACTGGCACCAATACCCTGACAAGATGTTGCAATAAAGCTCTTATTTGTTTCATCTTTTTTCCATGTAAAACCACCGCTCCAGGGCGGATTTAGACTTTCAATTGGTTTTCCTTGAAAACTTATTGTGATTTCATTTTTTTTTCCAATTATTTGCTCCTTAATAAGCTTAATAAAAAAAGCATTACCTTTCCTTTTAAAAGATAATTTTTTGCCATCTTGAACAACTTTGTTGATCTCCAAAGGTTCCTGCAAATCGATTTGCATCAGATTATACTTCTCCATTACTTCATATTTAATGGTATTTGAACCCGAAATATATTTTTCTTGATCATCAACTTTTACATTTAAATCATAATGCAAAAGGTTCCACCAAACTCTTTCTTTTGTTATAGAACCCCTCAGAGTATCCTGATGTGTAAATGTTTGTGCACAAAGATCTGTTTGTAAGAAGATTGATACAATGGCAATAAAGAAGAATTGAGATTTCATTAACTTAAACTACTTTTTGATAAAAGTAATCAAATTTGACAATAATCATAGCCATAACTTAGGTTAATACGTTGATGATATTTTCTTCTAATTATCAAATTATCAAACCTTCAAATTATATCATTTTAGTAAAAATATTTTTAATTCATCATAAGTTTTAATAAATATAGCTTCTTTAGTTTTGTTGATCACTTTTTTAATTTGTTCCGGATAATCCAGTTTCTTATTAATAACTGGTTCAACAACATCTAAAAATTTTACAGGATGGGCGGTTTCAAAAAACACACCAAGAGGTTTATCTGATTGATCTTCAAAATATTTTTTCAATCCCAAATAACCAACAGCACCGTGAGGATCAGCAATATAACCACTATTTTTATATATTTTTAACATAGCTTTTTTGGTTTTATCGTCTGTAAAAGAATAGGAGTGAAGGTGTTTTTTTAGCGCTACGAAATCATTTTTGTAAATCTCAAGAATTCTTATAAAATTGCTTGGATCACCTACATCCATCGCATTAGAAATTGTTTGTTTGGATTTTAATGGTATATATTTACCTGACTTTAAGTAATTTGGTACTATGCGATTGATATTAGTAGCAGCGATAAAATGTGTAATTGGCAAACCTAATTGCTGTGCCATCATACCTGCACAAATATTACCAAAATTTCCACTTGGAATTGAAAAAACCAATGCTTTATTTTTTTGCTTTAATTGTTGATATGCAAAGGCAAAATAAAACATTTGAGGCAGCCATCTGGCTACATTAATAGAATTTGCCGATGTAAGCTGTATTTTTTCAGTAATATCTTTATCTATAAAAGCATTTTTTACCATTCGCTGGCAATCATCAAAAGTGCCTTTAACTTCAAGTGCTTTGATATTTTTGCCTAGTGTAGTCAATTGTTTTTCTTGTACATCACTTACTTTACCACTAGGATATAAAATCACTACATTTACACCTTTCACACCTAAAAAACCGCTGGCAACAGCACCTCCTGTATCTCCTGAAGTTGCAACAAGAACAGTTATTTCATTGTTATTATCTTTATTAAAATATGATAAACACCGTGCCATAAATCTGGCACCAACATCTTTAAATGCCATTGTTGGACCGTGAAATAATTCTAAACTATAAATATCTTTTTCAATTTCTACCAATGGAAAATCAAAACACAAAGTATCAGCAATGATCTCTTTTAACACATTTTCAGGAATTTCATTTCCAACAAATTGTGAGATCATTTTAAAGGCAATTTCATTTTTTGAAAAATTTTCAATATTATCAAAGAATTTTTTGGGTAGTGGATTTATTATTTCTGGAAAATACAAACCTTTGTCAGGTGCAATTCCTTTGACAACAGCATCCTGAAAACTTACTTTTGATGCTTTATGATGTAAACTGTAATAGTTCATAGTTGTAGTATTAAGATATTAGTATTGAGTAATAAATGAAAATGATATTTCATTAATGCTCAGCTCAATTTACTATTTTGCATCAATTATTTTAAGGCCATCACTATTAATTTTAGAAATGTAAATATTGAAATTAATATTAGTTTCTTTATAAATATGTTTTATTGCACCTGCTACATTTACAGCTATTTGATTTCCTCTACTAAAAGCAAATATTGAAGGACCTGAACCTGAAATTCCACAACCTAAAGCACCTTCTTTTAAAGCATTATTCTTTACTTTTTCAAATTCAGGTATTAGTTTTGAACGGTATGGTTCAACAATATAATCGGTTAATGAACTTGCAAATAGATTGTAATCTTGTGTATGTAAAGCATGTACTAAAGATCCAACATTAGCCCATTGTTTAACAGCGTCATCTAATTTTATTTTATTTGGTAAAATAGCTCTTGCATCAGCAGTTTTAATTTCAATTAGAGGATGGATAATTGTCGCATATAGATTATCCAAATTCGGTAACTCAATTATTTTTAATGGATCAGTATCTTTAACCAAAGTAAATCCACCATAAATAGCGGGAGCAACATTATCTGCTATAGGCTGACCACATGCCAATTCTTCACCTTTACGTGCAAATTCAACCAGCTCTAATTTTGAAAAAGGTTTGTTCAACAATTCATTTAATGCAAAAACGACTCCAGCCGCACTTGCCGCACTGCTGCCAATACCGCTTCCAGGTTTAATCTTTTTATAAATTTCAATTTCAAAACCAAAATCTAAATCTTTATTCAACTTTTCCAAAAATGCCAAAGCAGCTACACCTGCAACATTTTTATGGATATCAAGCGGTAGATCTTCACCAATAATTTTAGAGATCTTTAAACCTTTTTCTTGCGTTTTTCTAATAACCATTTCATCACCAACACTATCCAAACAACATCCTAAAACATCAAAGCCACAGGAAATATTGGCAATAGTAGCTGGAGAAAATATTTTAATTTCGTTCATTGAGTTTAGGGTTTCTAATTTTGAGTTTCACTAAATTACAAAACATTATTTATTTCCTGTTCTAATTATATCTCCAAAAATACCAGAGGCAGTAACATCAGCACCTGCGCCAGCTCCTTTTATGATCAGCGGTTGGTCTTTGTAGCGATTGGTAAAGAACAACACTATATTATCTTTTCCGTCTAAATTATAAAAAGGATGATCTTTTGAAATTTGTTGTAAACCAACTTTAGCTTTTCCTTTTTTAAAAGATGCTACATATTTTAAACGACAATTATTATTAATGGCATCATCACGTAAGTCGTTAAAGTGCTTTGATTCTATTTTCAATGTTTCCTTAAAATCTGGAATACTTGTAGCTTTTAAAGATGATTCAGGTAAAAAGGAATCATTTTCAATGTCTTCCAATTCCATAATCTGACCACTTTCTCGTACCAAAATTAATATTTTACGCATGACGTCAACTCCGCTGAGATCAATTCTTGGGTCAGGTTCGGTATAACCCTCAACTCCTGCCTGTTGAACAACATCATAAAAAGAAGTTTTTTTATCAAAATTATTAAAAACAAAATTCAAACTTCCTGATAGGACTGCTTGAATTTGAGTAATTTCATCACCCGAAGCAATTAAATTATTTAAGGTATCAATTATGGGCAAACCTGCACCAACATTGGTTTCAAATAAAAACGAAGCATTGTAATTTCGTGAAAGTTTTTTTAAATTCTTATAATTTTCATAAGATGAAGAACAAGCGATTTTATTGCAGGCAACTACTGAAACGCTATCTTTTAAATATTTAGGATATTGTAAAGTAACTTCATTATTAGCAGTATTATCGATAAATACACTATTTCTAAGATTTAATTCTTTTACATTCTTGTAAAAAGTATCAATATTGGCTTTTACTCCGTTTTTATCTAATTCAGATTTCCAATCTGAAAGGTCTAAACCTTCGGGCACAAATAACATTTTCCTGGAATTTGAAATTGCAATTACACGAAGATTTATATGTTGATGTTCTAATAAATACTTTTGTTGCTGTTTAATCTGATCAAGTAACTTACCGCCAACATTACCAATACCGATCACAAACAGATTTAACAATTTGATCTGATCTTCAAAAAAGGTTGCATGTAAGGTATTTAAAGCCTTTTTAACATTGTGTTTAGAGATTACTGCCGAGATATTTTTTTCAGTAGAACCTTGTGCTATAGCTCTGATATTTACATTGTTATTTCCAAGTTCACTAAACATTTTTCCACTAATTCCTTGATGTGATTTCATATTATCACCAACCAAAGCAATGATGGCTAGATCTTTTTCAACAATAAGAGGATCTACTTTATGTTGTAATATTTCAAATTCAAATTGTTTATCAATGGCTTGTTTTGCATTTTTAGCTTCAGCAAGATCAATTGCCAAGCAAATAGAGTGTTCACTTGAAGCCTGAGTGATAAATTTTACATTGATATTTTTATTTGACAAAGCCTCAAATAAACGTTTTGAAATACCAGGAACACCAACCATACTGTTACCTTCTAAAGTCAGTAAAGCAATATTTTCAATATGTGTTATACCCTTAACAATTGATTTCTTACCATTGATCCTTTTAGAGATTAGAGTACCATTGTCATTTGGAGCCAGAGTATTTTTTATCACGATTGGTATATTTTTATCTAAAACAGGCTGAATAGTAGGAGGGTAGATCACTTTAGCACCAAAATGTGATAATTCCATTGCTTCCTGATAGGAAATATTCTTTATTGGTTTGGCTTGTTTTACCAACTTTGGATTTGCTGTAAACATACCACTTACATCTGTCCATATCTCTAAAATTTCTGCTTTAACACCGCTTGCAATAATTGCTGCAGTAAAATCAGAGCCACCTCTACCTAAGGTTGTTATTTCGCCATTTTCATTTGATGCAATAAAACCAGGTAAAACAACAACATCATTTTCATTTTCATTAAAATAAGACTGAATATTTTGATAGGTTTTTTGATAATTAACTCCGGCATTTTCATAATTATCATCGGTTTTAATCAATTCTCTACTATCTTTTAAAATTACTTTCAAGCCTTGATCTTTCATAGCCTCAGTAATAATATATGAAGATAAAAGTTCACCAATACTCACAATTTTAGCATGTGATTTTAATGATAGATCGTTTAATATAAATACACCGCTCAAAGTACTTTTTAATTGATCAAGAAGTTCATGTATAAATGCTTCACGTTTTACATTGTCATTTAAAAGTGTTTTTGCTGTTTCTAAATGCTTATGCTCAATTTCTTTAAGAATATTAATATACTCTTTATCACCTTTAACAGCTAATTCAGCTGCTTTGATCAACAAATTAGTAATTCCGCCCATAGCAGAAACAATTAGAGCAGTTTTTATTTTTTTATCTGAAATGATTTGTATGACTTTATTAATATTTTTTGCAGAACCAACTGAAGTTCCACCAAATTTTGAAACAATCATTTTATAATTTTTTTAAATTAAATATTTATTCAAGGGAATCTATTTGATTTAATAATATTAAACCAAATCTATAGTAACGGATAATAACAAAGCGAAAACCCCAAAGGGGTTGTAGTTGTAGTAAATGTAGAAGTAAAAACCATTGTAAAATAGTTGATAATTAGTATATAGATGTATAAAACATTTTTCAAACAACAAATATATATTATTTTTTTAATTGATAAATAATTAATTCGTTTTTTTGTAATTTATATAAATAATGTTCATTTTATTTAAAATAATCTAATAATTAACTGATATTTATTAATATTATTCAAAATAGAAACCCTGTCCTAAGTTCAATTAAAATAAACTGTTTTTAAATTTTTTATTATATTTGATAATTATCTTTTGAAAAATAAATTACTAACCATGTTTATCTTAATGATAAACCTTAAATTTTATTTTATGTCAAATGCAATTTCCAAAGTAACCCATTCAGTTAAAAATTGGTGGGTATTTTTAATTATTGGTATTTTATTAATTATTGGCTCAATCTGGATGTTTAAAACACCCGTAGAAAGTTTTGCAGGCTTATCTGGGTTTTTTAGTATCTTAATCTTATTAAGTGGTATTTTAAGTATTTTTTATGCCTTTGGCAACAAAGATGATATTGATAATTGGGGCTTGTTTATAGCTGGAGGGATCTTAGATATCGTTGTAGGTTTAGTTTTATTAAACTATCCAGGTGTTACAATGCTTTTATTTTCTTTATTTGTAGGATTTTGGTTGCTGTTTAGAGGTATAGGTACAATTTCCACATCTTTTAAATTCAAAAAAGAAGGGGAAGCAAATTGGTTTTGGATATTATTATTTGGAATATTAATTGTAATTTTTGCTTTTATGTCTATTGTTAATCCATTGATTGGCGCAAGTTATTTGGTTTTTACACTGGCTTTTGCGCTATTCCTTTTAGGACTTGCCAATATTTTTATATCTTTTAAATTTAAAGGTATGAAATCATTAGTAGGAGATGCCAAAGATATGGTAGAGGATGGATATGAAAACTTAAAGGAAAAGTTATAATTTAATAACTTTTACAATAATAAAAATCCGGTTAATACCGGATTTTTATATTTCTATTAGAACTTTCAAAAATCACACCTTCTAAGTAGGTAACTTTGGTTAGTCATTTCTACATGACCATCAGTAAGGATTTTTTTAAAGTAAAATAACTGATCCTTTCAGGTTTTACAACACTGAAAAGTTAGGATAAAAAAAAGAGTTACCAATTCTATTGTCAGTAACTCTTTAGTATATTTATTAATTGAAAACTAGTATAATTCCTCGTAATACTGTCGTGCCAATCTATTGCTTGTAAAAGCAGGGATTACATCATCAATTCCATTGAATACGATATTAGACCATTTTTTTGGCGTATCATAAAATGCAGGTATTACTTTTTGCTCAAGAACATCAAATAAATTATTACCATCAATTTTATCCTGTTCCCAAACAGGTAATTCAGGGTCTAATTCAGGTAATATGAAACTATTTTTACCATTTTTGGCAAATTCAGGCATCCATCCATCGTTAATGGAAACATTTACCGAACCATTCATGGCTGCAGCCATTCCACTTGTTCCAGAAGCTTCTCTTGTAATTCTTGGTGTATTGAGCCAAATATCAGAACCAGCTTTAAGCTTTCTTGAAAGTTCCATCTCATAACCTATTAATACTGCCATGTTAGGCGAATATTTTGTATAATTTACCAAATGATTAAAAATGTCAATGGCATAAAAATCCATAGGATATGGTTTTCCTGACCAAATAATCTGAACAGGGTATTTTTTATTATTAACTAGTTTTTCAAAACGTTTGAGATCATGTAAAAGAAGATCGGCTCTTTTATAGCCGGCAAATCGTCTTGCCCATACAATTGTGAATACTTCAGGGTCAAAAAGTTTTTCGGTTTGATTTAATACTACATCAAAAAGCTCTTTCTTTAATTCATTTTTTCTTCTTTTAAAAGCTTTGGCACTTCTCTTTTTCCAGATTTTCTTAACTTCTTTATCTTGCCAAAAGTTTTGGTTTTGAGCATTGGTAATAGGAATTATTTTACTAATACCTTTATAACCTTTCCACATTTCTTGCGATACTTTTGCATGAAGTTTTGATACTGCATTTGATTTTTTAGCCATTCTTAGTGCAGAAACTGTGTAATTGATCATACCTCCATTAACCATTTCTTTTTCCAGTCCTTTGTCAGTTAAGGTTTTACCAAAAAAACCACAACGGTTTAAATGTCGTGCATCACGTTCTTCATTCCCAGCTTTCTCAGGAGTATGAGTTGTAAACACCATTTGATTCTTTTTCATGCCTTGATTACGCAAATGGTAGAAAGCAGGTAAGGCATGACCTTCATTTAAGTGATAAATGTCTGCACCTCCAAGGGCTTCAACAATTTTAGCACCACCAATACCCAAAATAATACTTTGAGAAACACGTGTTAATTCATTTGCATCATATAAATGGTCTGTGATCGTCCTTGAAAGGTAATCGTTTCCATCAACATCAGTTGATAAAAGGTACATAGGAACAGAACCAAATATTTCAGGTTTTAATACAAAAGCACGAACCTTTACAGAAGGGTTATCGTGTAATTTTACT
>JAUWUU010000051.1 GCA_030617765.1 Flavobacteriia bacterium
AGATCAGGTTTAAAAATAAAATCTTCTCCCAGAATTGCAAAATTTTTGTTTTTATAATTTGTCCCTGTTGATTTTTGAAACCAGGGGTAAAAATACTTCATACAACTCACAAAAGTAGAAACTGGATTTCCTGGAAATGCAAATATTGTTGTATGATCTTTTTTACCGAACCAAAAGGGTTTCCCAGGACGTTGACTTACTTTGTGAAAAAGTTTTTCTACACCCAGTTCTTCTAAAACTTCAGGTAAAAAATCAAACTTTCCTTTGCTTACAGCTCCACTAAAAAGTAAAATATCATAATTAGTTATAATTTTTTCAATTTTTTGTTTTAGCAAAGGTTTATCATCTGAAATATGAATTGCGTCTGCCGTAATTTTTATTTTTTCAAGTAAGGAAACCAGGGTATGTACATTACTCCTTCTTATTTGATAATCTGCAGGAATTTGATCTATTTTAACCAATTCATCTCCTGTTGAAATTACCATTACTTTTGGATTTTTAGCTACTTTAACTTTTTCTTTTCCTACAGTAGCCAGAATTCCGATTTCAGCAGGTGAAATTATTGTATCTTTTTGAATTAAGATATCATGTTTTTTCCTGTCTAATCCCTTAGTGTGAATGTTTTGAAAGTATTTTATATCATTTATATTAACTTTTGCAATACCATCTTTAATATCAATCAATTCATAGGGTATAATAGCTTCAGTATGAATTGGGGTCATGGCACCAGTCATTACTTCGATACAATTATTAGGATCTTTTAATATGAGTTGCGGACTACCAGCAGCTTGGATTCCTTCAATATTAAATTCACGCAAACCCGAATTAAAAGCATCTATTGTTATGCCAATTCCATCCATACTAGCTCGATTAAAAGGAGGAAAATCTCTATCAGCAATAATATCTTCTTTTAAAATTTTACCCAACGAATTTTTAAAATTAATTATTTCTGTACCAAAATTTTCAGTTTGATTTAATATTATTTGTAAAGCTTTATTTGATGTGATCATTAGTTGTTATTTATAAAGAAATCTTATTGATTAATTTTGAAATTAACTCATTTTAAAATCGGTTCACCCACCAATAGTTGACATACTTTCAGAAACATTTTTATTTTTTCTATTCGCTTCAGCGATAAATCCATTTTCAGGTTTATTGTGAACGGTATTGATAAAGAGTTGTTTTAATTCATCATCGTTTGCTCCTTTTCTTATAAAATCGCGAAGATTAAAAACACCTTCATCAAACAGGCAATTTTTAAACATACCGGTTGCTGTAATTCTTATACGGTTACAGTCATTACAAATTGAACGTGTAAAAGCAGGTATAATACCAAAAGAGCCTTTGTAATTTTCAATAGTGAAATTTTTTGATGTAGACGATTTTTTATTTTTTAGTGGAATTATATTTTTAAATTCTTTTTCAATTTCGGAATATATTTTATTGTAATTCCAAATTTCATCGGTTTGGCGTAAACCTTTTCCGTTAAACGGCATTTCTTCAATAAACCTAACAACAAGGTTTTTATTTTTTGTCAAATTTATAAAATCCGAGATCTCATCTGTATTGACCCCTGGCTGTACTACCACATTTACTTTTAAAGTAAGTGAGCTTAATAATAGCTTTTCAAGAGTTTGAAATGTTTCATCAAAAACATCTCTACGAGTGATTAATTTAAATCTATCTGACCTTAAAGTATCTAAACTTAAATTTATAGCATTAACGCGAAGTTCTTCTAATTTTGGAATGTACTTTGAGATTGAAGCACCATTAGTTGTAATGTTTACTTGTTTTAATTTATCATTGAATGAAAGAGATTCTAGAAAATTAATAAAATTCTTTCTAACAAAAGGCTCTCCTCCCGTTAGTCTAACTTTATTAACACCAAGTTCACTTAAAACCCTTATAATTCTATACATTTCTTTATATGTTAGCAACTCCGCTCTATCAACAATATCAATACCATGTGCAGGCATACAATATTGACAACGTAAATTACATCGATCAGTAACAGCTAAACGCAAGTATGATATGTGTCTTCCAAATTTATCTGTCAACATATATTCAAAAAATATAATTCAAATTAAGTTCGTAAAAGTACTAAATTTAAAAAGATAAAGTAAAATTCAAATGATTCAGAAATGCTTTTAATAATCTAAAATATCAATTTTATTTCTATATAATTTTATTTTTCCTTCGTTTTCTAATTGTTTTAACAATCTTGAAATCACTACTCTAGAAGTATTTAGGTCGGTTGCAATTTCTTGATGTGTAGTATGTAAAGAAGTACAGCGCATTATTTTAACTTTATCTGTAAGATATTTGTATAAGCGTTGATCCATTTTCAAAAAAGCTAATGTATCTATGGCTTCTAACATTTCATTGATACGAATATTATAACTATCAATAACAAATAAACGCCAAGATTTGTATTTTATCAACCATTCTTCAAGTTTTTCAGCAGGAAAAAATATGACTTCCGAATCTTTTTCAGCAACGCCTCTTATTTTACTTTTAATTGAGCTTAAACCACTTGCAAAAGAAATTGTACAAGTATCACCTCTTTCCAAAAAATATAAAATTATTTCATCCCCATTTTTATCTTCACGACTTATTTTTATAGCACCTGTAAGTAAAAGAGGAATTTTACTAAAACTATCGTCAATATCAACTAATAATTGATTTGCTCTAATTCGTTTATAAGTACCAACTTTACTAATTTCATCTATAAGCTCTTCTTCGAAAACTACCCTGTAATATTCGTTTAATTTTTCTCGTATCATTTTTATAATCTTTGATTTTTTTTAGCACTACAAGATAAAATAATATTATAGTTTATCATTGATATATTCTAAAATAATTTCTGTTGCGCCAGTGTTATCCAAAATATAATCTTTTGATATTTTGCCTTTTACAATTCTATAATTAATATCTGTAAATAATTTTTGGAAATAAAGATTAAAATTTTCTTGATTTTTTAAAACTACACAAGCCTGTAAATTTACCAGATCAATTGCTTCTTGAAATTTATTATAAACCGGACCTATACACAAAGGAATACCAAAACTTGCAGGTTCAAGAACATTATGTACACCCTCAGTACCAAAACCTCCACCAATATATGCTGCATCAGCATAACTGTAAATCTTTGTTAAAATACCAATGGTATCTACTAAAAAAACCTGTGCTTCATTATCATATTCTTTATCTGAAAACAGAACTGTTTTTTTCTTTATGGATCGTTGTAAATTTTTAATTATTTTTTCATTGATATTATGTGGAGCAATGATAAATTTTTCATCGATACTTGCGTGATTATTAATATAGTTTACAAGAAATTCTTCATCTTTAGGCCAGGTACTACCGGCAACTAAAGTGTACTTAGTTTGCTTAAAATTTTCTATGAAATCTAAATAATTATCTTGTTTTGTAATTTCAAAAACTCTATCAAATCGGGTGTCTCCGCTTATTGTTACATTATTAAAACCAATTTGTTTTAATAATACTTTTGATGTTTTATTCTGGACGAAAAAATGAGAAAATGCCTTTAACGATCTAACCATCCAATTACCGTAATTTTTAAAAAAAGCTTGATTTTCTCTAAAAATACCTGAAACTAATATTGTATCAATCTCTCGCTTTTTTAATTCGTTTAAAAGATTTGGCCAGAATTCATATTTTATAAAAACAGCAATTTTTGGATGAACAATTTGCAAAAATAGTTTAACATTTTTTTTTGTGTCAAGCGGTAAGTAAGTAACAATATCCGAAAAAGCGTAATTTTTAATTATTTCATAGCCCGAAGGTGAGAAAAAAGTTAAAACAATCTTATAATCGGGGTGTTGGTTTTTAACTTTTTCAATTATTGGGCGACCTTGTTCAAATTCGCCTAAAGATGCGCAGTGAAACCAAACAACTTGGTCATTTGATGAAATTACAGACTGCAACTTTGAAAAAGTTTCTTTTCTTCCACTAACAAACAGACTTATTTTTTTATTAAAGATCGCTATGATTTTTAATAAAAAACCTACTGTATAAACGGCTATGTTATATAATAAATACATTCAATATGCTAATATAAAAATTTAGGTTTATAGCCCACAAATAATTTGTATTTTTGTTTTTTTAAAAACTCAAATAAAGGGATTTAAATTATATAAAGATGAAAAAAATTCAAATGGTTGACTTACAAAGTCAGTATAAAAAAATACAACCTCAAATTGATAAAGCTTTAATGGAAGTGATACATTCAGCAGCTTTTGTTAATGGTCCCGAAGTAAAGAGTTTTCAAAATGGTTTAGAAGAATATCTCAACGTAAAACATGTTATTCCCTGCGCTAACGGTACTGATGCATTACAAATTGCCATGATGGGTTTAGGGTTAGAGCAAGGTGATGAGGTAATTACAGTTGATTTTACTTTTGCCGCAACAGTTGAAGTTATTGCCCTTTTGAAATTAACACCGGTTTTAATCGATGTTGATATCAATACATTTAATATGAATATTGAAGCTTTAAAAAAGGCAATTACACCTAAAACTAAAGCAATTGTACCGGTTCATTTATTTGGTCAATGCGCTAATATGGAAGCAATACTTGAAGTAGCAGCAGAGCATAATCTTTTTGTAATTGAAGATACAGCCCAGGCTATTGGTGCAGATTATACTTTTAAAAATGGAGATATAAAGAAAGCAGGAACCATTGGAAATGTAGGAACAACCTCATTTTTTCCATCTAAGAATTTAGGATGTTATGGAGATGGCGGTGCAATTTTTACTAATGATGATGATTTGGCTTATATTATTCGTGGAGTAGTTAATCATGGTATGTACAAAAGATACTATCATGATGTTGTTGGTGTAAATTCGAGATTAGATAGTATGCAAGCGGCAATATTACGAGTTAAATTACCTTTTCTTGATACTTATTGTAATGCCAGAAAAAATGCAGCTGATTATTATAATAATGCTTTCTTAGAATGTGATAAAATTATTACGCCAATAACGAGTGAATTTACCAATCATGTTTTTCATCAATATACTCTGCGTTTAAAGGAGGTTGATAGAGATGCATTACATCAACATTTGTTAGATCGTGATATACCAAATGCAATTTATTATCCTGTTCCGTTACACAGTCAAAAAGCATATGTTGATAAGCGTTATAATGAAGCAGATTTTAATGCGACCAATGAATTGATTCAAACAGTTATTTCATTGCCGATGCATACCGAACTTGAAAAAGAACAACAAGATTTTATAATAAAAACTATTTTAGATTTTGTAAAATAACACTCTTCTTTCGAGAGGTTAAGGGATGTGTTTTTAATTTTTTAAATTATGAAAAAAGTAAAAAGTAAAATATTAGTAACCGGTGGGTTGGGATTTATTGGTTCACATACTGTTGTTGAATTACAAAATGAAGGGTTTGATGTTGTTATAATTGATGATTTATCAAATTCAAGAATAGAAGTTTTAGATGGGATATCCTCAATAACAGGCATTACACCCGAGTTTTTTCAGATCGATCTAAAGAATAAGAATTTAGTAGAAGAATTTTTTACCAAAAATAGTATTGAAGGTGTAATTCATTTTGCAGCTTCCAAAGCTGTTGGTGAAAGTGTTGAAAAACCCTTACTGTATTATGAGAACAATATTGCAACTTTGGTTTTTTTATTACAGGAAATGGTAAAAAACAAGGTTGAAAAACTAATTTTCAGTTCTTCATGTACGGTTTATGGTCAAGCCGATGAATTACCAATCACTGAAAACGCACCCATAAAACCTGCTGAATCTCCTTATGGAAATACAAAACAAATAGGAGAAGAAATCTTAAGGGATACCACAAAAGTTGAAAATTTGAAT
Source organism: Flavobacteriia bacterium (assembly GCA_030617765.1). Classification (GTDB taxonomy): domain Bacteria; phylum Bacteroidota; class Bacteroidia; order Flavobacteriales; family Flavobacteriaceae; genus Namhaeicola. The sequence goes on from JAUWUU010000051.1 coordinate 5,864, forward strand.
GTTATTGCATTGCGTTATTTTAACCCTATTGGTGCTCATAAAAGCACAAAAATTGGAGAGTTACCCATTGGAGTTCCACAAAATTTGATTCCGTTTGTGACTCAAACTGCTGCAAGAATCAGAAAAGAATTGTCGGTTTTTGGTGATGATTATCCTACACCTGATGGAACGGCTATTCGCGATTATATTCATGTAGTTGATCTTGCAAAAGCACACGTTTCTGCTATGAATAGATTGTTAGGAGATCAAAATAAGTCAAATTTTGAAACATTTAATGTAGGTACAGGTAGAGGAAGTTCTGTTTTAGAAGTGATCAATGCATTTGAAAAAGTAAGTGGTAAAAAATTGAATTATAAAATTGTTGGTAGAAGAGAAGGAGATATTACTTCGGCTTATGCAGATACTACATTAGCCAATAAGGAACTTGGTTGGAAATCAAAATTGAATTTAGAAGATGCCTTGGAAGCGGCGTGGAAATGGCAGGTAAAACAGGTTTAAAGTAAAAAGGTAAAAGTATAAAGTATGATCAATAGAATATTAATTACCGGTGGTGCTGGATTTATAGGTTCACATGTTGTGCGAATGTTTGTTAATAAATATCCTGATTATCAAATATATAATCTCGATGCTCTGACATATGCAGGGAACATGGAGAATATTAAAGATATTGAAGATCAGCCCAACTATACTTTTATCAAAGGAGATATAAAAGATATCGAGTTTGTTAATGAAATATTTCAAAAACATAAGTTTGATGCTGTTATTCATTTAGCTGCTGAAAGTCATGTTGATCGTTCAATTACCAATCCTAATGATTTTATTGAAACTAATGTTTTGGGAACAGCCAATTTGTTAAATTCCTTTCGAGATATTTGGAAAGATGATTTTGACGGAAAATTATTTTACCATGTTTCTACGGATGAAGTTTATGGCTCATTAGGCAAAACAGGTTTATTTAAAGAGACAACATCATATGACCCTCAATCTCCATACGCCTCATCAAAAGCAGCATCTGATCATCTTGTTAGAGCTTATGGAAATACTTATGGTTTGCCTTTTGTAATTAGTAATTGCTCAAATAATTATGGTGCAAATCAGTTTCCCGAAAAGTTAATTCCTCTATTTATTCACAATATTAAAAACAACAAACCTCTGCCTGTTTACGGTGATGGAAATTATACACGAGATTGGTTATATGTTGAAGATCACGCAATTGCCATTGATGAAATTTTCCATAGAGGGAAAAATACTGATACTTATAATATTGGTGGTTTTAATGAATGGACTAACTTAAAATTGATACGTTTGTTATGTGAACTAATGGATGAGAAATTAGGTCGTGAAAAAGGCAGCTCTGCAAAATTGATTACTTATGTAAAAGATCGTGCTGGTCATGATCGTAGATATGCTATTGATGCAACAAAATTAAACAAAGAATTGGGTTGGAAACCAAGCGTAACTTTTGAAGAAGGGCTTGCTAAAACATTAGATTGGTATTTAGAAAATGAAGAGTGGTTAAATAATGTTACTTCTGGCGCTTATCAGGACTATTATAAGAAAATGTATGGTTAAATAATTTCTTTTGAGGAGAACTTAAAAATCAAACCGATAAGTAATACCACCCATTACTTGAAACCCTTGCACTTTGAAATTGGTATATTTTTGGTAATTATCACTTAAAATATTATTGAGCTTGATTAAAACAGACCAACGATCATTCAAATAATAACCGCTATTTAAGTTAATATCAAAATATGATGAGTTGGCAATTAGATTAGTTGAGGAACCTGGTATAATTATTAATTCATCTTTTCTTTCACTTGCAAAATATAAATTAGCTCCGGCAAACCAGTTTTTTCTTGTGTATTTGGCCATGAGTGTTGCTTTTAACATTGGTAAATTCCATGCAGATTCTTGAGTTTTTAAGTTATAAGAATTAAATTCAAAATTTCCACCAAATTTAAAATGTTCATCAAAATCGTAAATTATTTCAGCAAAAGCACCTATTGTTTGAACTTCATCATAAATTACACCAAATGAATTTCCTGCCTCGTAGCCTTTATTTAATAAAATATTTCCATCTGTTTTTGAAGGGTTCAATTTATATAAAGGTTTGTCTATTTCATTGCTATAAGAAGCCTTGATATTAAAACTTAGATTTGTTGAGAATTTACCTTTTGCACCCAGATAACCAAAATATTGTTGATCTGTTCTTCTTATATTTAATGTAGGAGATACAAACGGATTTTCATTTACAAATTTTTCATATGTATTTTGTTGCAAATCACCTATAATTCCGGCATAAGCAATTAAATATTCCTCATTAATTTTATATGAAGCAGTAACATTAGGATAAGCATAAAATTTACTTTTATCATTTTCATTATTTGTTAAACTATAGTAAAGTTTCGCACCCAGATTAAGTGTTAAGTTATCACGAAGCATGGTAAAATTAGGACTAAAACCAATATTTAAGAAATTGTGATTGATACCGTCAGTATTTAGGTAGTTCTGTTCAAAATTGCCATTTAAGAATTCCAAAGAAATATAACTATCTATCAATTCATTCCATACAGGGAATTCAACATTTCCCATAATTTCTACGTGGTTTTCATCACTATTGTGTTTGTCGAAAAATCTAGTAAATTTTACTTCACCTTTATGAATCAATGCATCAAAAAATTCTATTTTACCACCTAAATATAATGTGCCGTAAGATTGCTCTTCCTCAATTGAGTTGATGATATTTTCCTTAAAATTTATTTCATTGGTTAAACCGTACCAGTTAACCACTTGATTTTTTAATCCGGTATTGATTTGCCATTCAAAATATCTTTCGGATTGTTGGTAGTAAAAATCAGCTTTTATATCAGAAAAAGTACTATTTAGTGTAACATCTTTGATTTCTCCAAAAGATGATAAATAAGTAATAAAACCACCAAGATCACTATATTTTGTGAGATTATAATGGGCAAATATCTCGGCAAAAGGTGTGAGATAATTTCCAAAACCAACGGTTACATAATTGTTGTAAAAACGTTCTTTAGGTTCACGTTTTATTGCTCTGGCTTTTCCTTTTGCAGGTGTAAATGTTGAAGCAACTGGTACTGAATTTATATGGTAATCAACCTCTTTTTTGGTATTGATCTCAATTGAATCTATTTGTGGATTTTTCTTAATTTTAAATGCATCTGATACTGTTGGAGAATAAGGTTTTACAACCCGAACTACTTCTGTATCAAGTGTATCTTTTTTCTTTTTTTGTGAAAAAACAAATCCTGTAAAGAATAATAAAAAAAGTAATGTTACAAGTTTTCTCATTCGAAATATATTAGTTTTCCTGTATAACAGATTCATTTGTTTTTGCTTCTTCTTTTTTAATTTTTTGCAACTCAATTTTAGCTTCATTAGTAACATCAGGAAAATCACTAAAGTTCTTTAAAACATTTTCTAAAATATAAGTGGCTTGATAAGCATCTTGCAATTCATAAAAATTCTTTGCCATAATAATTAATCCTTTAGCACCCCAATAGCGATAACTGGCATATTCTGAAGCTAATTTTTGAATTATTAAATTTGAATTTTTATAATCGCCATCTTGATATTTAAAAAGAGCATCGTAATAAATTGCTTCAGCTTTTAATTTACCACTGGCGGAGTTTTCAACAATTTTAAAAGCCTCTTGTGATTTATTAATATCATTTGTTTTAAAAGCAGAACGCGCAATAATTATTTGAGCATCTGATTTAATTTGATCCTCAATTTTTTCTTTTTGCAAAATTATATCAGCGTAGTCAACAGCTTTATCGTAATTGTTCAAGGCATAATTGCCTTTCATCAGGTTACTCTGCGCAAAAATTATATTTTGCTCACTATCCGCTTCTTTTTCAAGTTTTATAAGTAGTGGTAAAGCTTTCTCCCAATCTTCTTTTTTAAGGTAGATCTGAGAAAGATTCAACAATGAATTCTCTGTATAATCATTACGATTCTTATCAATAATATATTGGTAATGGACAATAGCTTTTTGCGATTTTTTATCGCGTTCAAAGGAATCGGCTAAGTAATAATTGGCGGTTAATGAGTGAATTCCGTTAGGAAATCTTTTTAAGTATTTTTGAAAACTATCGATTGCTTTTTTAGTATTGTTGCTTAAATATTGCTTTTCAGCTGATTCAAATAAAGTATTTTCAATTTCTTGATCGGATACATTTACGTAGTCAAGTTTTTTTATCATACGCTCATATTCATCAACTTTTCCAATATCAATATATATTTGCCGACTATTTGATACAGCTTCAATAGCTTCAGGTGAATTTGGATAATCTGTAATGACAGTTTTATATTTTGTCAAAGCCTTTTGGTTATTGTCGTTATTAAAATAAATAAGACCTTGTTTTAATAACGCTTTTGGAACATAAGAACTCTGAGGGTAATTATCGATGATGTCATTATAAGCACTTAAGGCATTGTCTGTTTCGTTTTTGTTTATATAAGTATTTCCCAATTCATAAAATGCATCATCTCTTAAAGGAGACTTGACATTATATTTTAAGAAATTTTTTAATTTATTGATCTTTTTATCATTTTCTCCCATAAACCCATAACATAAAGCTCTTTGATATTGAGCCTGATCAACATTGATATCATTAGCTTCAATAACTTTTTCATAAGGAGTCAATGCTTTATAATAATTACTCAATGCAAAAAAACTATCACCTAAGCGCATATAAGCATCGATTAATTGATCAGAATTGGCTAGATCATTATCAATATACTGTTTAAAATGACCACCGGCTTTATTATAATCCTTTAATTTAAAGTAAGTGTAACCAATATGATAGTCGAGATCTGCATATTCAATTTGATTTTTAGCTTCATTTAATTCACTAAATGATTCAAAACCTTGTAGTGCTTGATCAAAATTATTTAATCGATAATCAGATTCTGCTTTCCAAAAAGTTGCTTTTGCATTAAAATCATTAATAATATTTGTAGCTAAATTGAAATATTCTTTTGCTTCCTGATAATTTTGATCTTCAAACAATTGAGCACCTCTTAAAAAAGCAACTTTTTGATAGTTTTCGCTATTTTTCTTATTTTCCAAATAACGAACAGCCCCTTCATAATCTTTTGCAGAAATAAACGAACTAATCAATAAATTATTAAGTTCTTCTTTATTGATATCGGTAGGATATTTTTGTAAGTACTCTTGAATTATTTCAGCTGTACTTTTGTAAGGGTTACCAATTTCATAACTGAGTTTGGCATAATTTAACCAGGCATCTTGTTTGATGTTTTGATCAAATTCCATTTGAGATGCATTTTTAAAAGCATTTAAAGCTTCAGTTTTTTTATTACCATTTAAATAACATTCTGCCAAATGATAATACGCATTTTGTGATACAGAATTATTTCCATCAATGATCTTTGTAAACCACTCTAAAGCATTTTCATAATCATCCTGCATGTAATAGGCATATCCTAATTGATAAAAATCTGTATTATTCCATTTGCCCTTCTTGCCCTCATAATCTTTTAAATAAGGAATAGATTTTTCATACTCTTCAATATTAAAATAGCTCTCGCCAATAATTTTTGAAAGTTCTGACCTTTGTACTTTGTTTGTTTTTTCTAAAAGAGGTAATGCAGCATCAATAGCTTCTTGAAATTTACCGGTTTTAAATTTGATATTTGCCATAAAGTAAGGTATATCCTTACCCAAATATTTATCATTGGCTACATCACTTAAATATTTATCGGCATTTTCAAAATCATCATCTTTATAAGCCATATAGCCGTAATAATATTTAGCTTCTGCACCATATTTTTCAGAACTTAGAAGTTGAGAAAAATATTTTTTAGATTTTGTAAAACTTCCAGTGGCAAACAGACCATAAGCAAATTTAAATTGAAAATCTTCTTGCTGATATATACTTAAACTACCGGTATTTACTTTTGAATACCATTTTAAAGCATAGGGATAATTGGCATTTTTATAATAGTATTCGCCTACTTCTAAAAATGCGTTGTTGCGTTTGGTACTTGTAGGAAACTTCTCTACAAAATCACGCATTAGATCTTCACCTTCTTTTTGACCTAAGCGGATAGCGCAAAAAGCTTTATAATAATAGCATCTTGCTTTTAATTCGGAGTCATCCCCAAACTGATCTTTAATTTCATCGAACCTAATTTGTGCAGCATAATAATCTTTATTTTGATAAAGTTCCACAGCATGATCAAATGGAGCAAGTTTATCAGTATAAATTTCTGATTTTTGTGCTCTTAAAAAAAATGAAACCAATAAAATTGCAATTGTAATATAGATTTTTTCTATTCTCATCTACCGGTCTTTAAATATAAATCAAAAGTAATCATATCCTTTTTTTTACTAAACGAATAAATACAATTAAATTGCAAAAATGTTAATTAGTTGATTGGATTGTTGAAAAGTAAATCAGGTTTTAAAATATTCTTCAATTATAAATAAAATTAATTAATAATAATTATAATCAAATGTTAATATTTATTAATGTGCAATTGATTGTCAATTTCAATTATTACAAACTTTAATATTTGGATTTTTAACAGTAAGTTTGTAACGATTAAAAAACAATTTATAAAATGCTTCAATTAAAAGATGCTTCAATATTTCAAAGAGAAATTTTAATATTATCAGACGTTAACCTTGATATTAAAAAAGGCGATTTTAATTATTTAATCGGTAAAACCGGAAGCGGGAAGAGCAGTTTGATGAAAACTTTATACGGTGATCTGCCCTTACAAGAAGGATCAGGAAAAATTGTAGGTTTTGATCTTAGAAAGTTAAAAGATAATGAAATACCATTTTTAAGAAGAAAGATTGGAATTGTATTTCAAGATTTTAAATTGCTGAATGATCGCAATGTTTTTGATAATTTACTTTTTGTATTAAAGGCTACCGGATGGAAAGCAAAAGCAGAAATTGAACTAAAGATCAACGATGTTTTAGAAAAGGTTGATATGAAAAGTAAAGGGTTTCAAATGCCTTATAAACTCTCTGGAGGAGAACAACAACGTATTGCTATTGCAAGAGCGTTGTTAAACAACCCTGAAATGATCTTAGCCGATGAACCAACCGGCAATTTAGATCCTAAAACATCAATTGAAATAATGAATGTTTTAGAGGATATCAATAAAACTGGTATCACAATATTAATGGCTACCCATGATTATCCTTTAATTTTAAAATTTCCGCATAAAACTGTAAAATGTGAAGGAAACAAAGTGTTTGAGGTAGTTTAATGATTTAAAATCTGAACAATCTTAAGTGCGTTTGTTTTTGTATCAAATTCTTTTAAAATAATTTCTCTTTTTGATATTTCTTTTTTAGTATAATCACAATCTATTAATTTCAAAATATTATTAGTAAAGTCTTTTTTATTATTAGCGATTAAGCATAAACTTTCTAGCCTGTTACCTTCTACCATTTTTTTGGTTACTATACAAAATCTGCTGTTGAATAAAGCATTTATTAATTTGAGTTTTATGCCAGTATCTTGAAAGGTTGGTAAAACATTTATGTGGGCATTATTTAATAGATTAATCAAATGGTTTTGGTCTTTTAATTGAACAAAAGAAGTATTTATATAATTATTGTTAAGAAATGAAGGTTCTAATTTTTTAATATTCCCTACAATTTTTAATGGATAGTTGATGTGTTTAAAAATGTCTATCAAATATTTTACTGCTCTAATATTATCAGAAACACTCAGATCACCGTGATATAAGGCATAAGAACCTTTTGCTGTTAAATTTTTAACAGTTTTATTAGAATGGAATACAGGAATATATACAGATTCAGTTTTGTATGTTTTTTTAAAATATTGATTATCTGAATCCGAAATTGTTAAAATATAATTTATTTTTTTTAAGATCTTTTCATACGATTTTAATTTTTTAGCTTCTGAAATAAAAAACAGTTTTTTAAATATATTCGTTTCACTCTTTGCTAAACCTTTATAATAAAAATGTTCAATATTATGCATTCTTACAAGTACTTTTCTTTTATTGAAATTTGTATCAAGTAATGGATATGTTGTATGCAAACCTTCAAAAAGAATAGGTGCATCAATCGTTCTTAAATTAATCAATAATTGTTTGTTTTTTCTTGTATTTGCAATATAAGGGATAGAAGAAAATATTTTTTTAAAAGAGTTAAGTCTAGGGTAGTAATATACTTTTTTGCAAATTTTATCCAGTTCTTCTGATCTTTCAGTTTTATACTCAAATGTGTGTAAATAAATTTCAACACCAAGTTCTGAAAGCGCTTTAATTTTGTAAAAAACATCTATTAATCCTCCATAATTTGGAGGGAAAGGAATATCAAAAGATACAATATGTAATTTATAATTGAGCATTTTTAAATATCTCTTTTAATTTCTTTGACTCATTTTCCCAAGTATAAATTTCAGCAGAATTTTTAAGGTTTCTCTTCCAGGTTTTATTTAATTCTTTGTCAAATAGAATTGTATTTACAATTTCGGCTAATTCTTTAGTATCGTGTGTTTTGGTAATAGATCCAATATTATTTTTTGTAATCAATTCAGCTACAACTTCTCTATTTGAAGCTAAAACTGGAATTTTTGCCTGAATATAATCAAAGACTTTGTTAGGTAAACTGTATTCATAATTTAGATTGGTTCCTTTATCTAAAGTCAATCCTAAATCTGCAATTTTTGTGTATTCCATTAGATCTTTATAAGGCATTTTATCTTTGATAAATACTTTATCTTCAAGTTGGTATTTTTTGACAGAGACCTTTAATTTTACAAAAACATCTCCACTTCCAATAATGTATAAAACAGCATTTTTAACATATTGCATCATTGATACAGCCTCTTCAGCACCTCTGTCAATATTAATTCCACTTCCTTGTAAGATCAACATTTTTTTATCCTTCTTAATTAGATCCGAAAGGTTCTTATCAATTTTTTTATTGGATAGTTTATTAGAAACATTGCGAATTACTTTTACGGGAATTTTATATTTTTCCTTATAAATATCAGCAATTTTATGATTTACAGTATAAACATTTTTAAGATTTGGAAAAATTAATTTTTCAATTGTAAGCCAAATATTTCTGACTTTTGGGCGAGAGGTTAATTCTGGAACTTCCGTAAATAACTCATGACTGTCATAAATTAATTTTTTAGAAAATAATATACTGATAAGATAGTTAGGTAATAATGTATCCAGATCATTGGCTAAAAGTATATCAGACTTTAAGAATAAAAGTTTTAAAAATAAACGAATATTGTATTCAGCATAAAACATAAACCCCTTATTAAAAAAGAGTGACATTCTAATTGTTTTGTAATCTCTTTCAATAGCCAAACTATTTGGTAATTTTCTACCGATAAGTAAAATATCAAAATTTAAGTCGAGTAAGGTGTCACAAACTTTTTTAACCCTTTGATCGCTTACTAAATCGTTTGTTACTGAAACAATGATTCGTTGCAATTTTGTTTGGTTTATTTTTTTAATATAATTATCAATATAAATTATTGGTAAAAACATTTATATATTATATTTGCTAATCTAACCAAAATACTCTAAATACTTGTTAAAAGCAGGTTTTTTGAAAATATAAATAAATGAATTTAACTAAACCTGATACAAATAAAAATTGGTATGCAATTTTTACAAAGCCAAGATCTGAAAAGAAAGTTCTTGAAAGAATGTTGGAAAATGATATTGAC
>JAUWUU010000020.1 GCA_030617765.1 Flavobacteriia bacterium
CTGGTTTGGGATGTAGATTTTAACCGTGAAAAAATTGGAGAAATGCCTACAGAAATGTTTTATCATTTTTTTAAATCGTTTACTGATGGTGCAAAAGCAAACCTAAATATTAAAGCAGAAGGCAAGAATGAACATCATAAGATTGAGGCAATTTTTAAAGCATTTGCAAAAGCGATAAAGGTTGCAGTTAAAAGAGATACAGATAAAATGATCTTACCAAGTACTAAAGGAATGTTATAAACCCTCAATATTTCCCCATAAGGGAGATATAAAATTTTAAAATGAAAAAAATAAATTCTTCATTAATAAAGAATAAACGGTCCTCTTTTGGAAGAACGGGAGGTGGTATTGCCATAATAGATTACGGAGCAGGAAATGTGCAATCGGTTAAATATGCATTAGAGCGATTGGGTAAAAATTCAGTTTTAACCAATGATGCTGAGTTAATCAAGAAAGCCGATAAAGTAATATTTCCGGGAGTTGGAGAAGCGAGTTCAGCCATGAAAGCTTTGAGAGATAAAGGATTAGATAAATTGATACCAAAATTAAAACAACCGGTTTTAGGTATATGTTTAGGTTTGCAATTAATGTGTAAATATTCAGAAGAGAACAATACAACCGGATTGGGAATTTTTAATGTTAGTGTTAAACAATTTACGGACCAATTAAAAGTTCCACAAATTGGGTGGAATCAAATTGAAAATTTAAAAGGAAAATTGTTTAAAGGAATTTCAGATAAAGAATTTATGTATCTGGTTCACAGCTATTATGTTCCTAAAAATAAATTTACAGTGGCTACTACCAATTATGGTTTTGATTATACTTCGGCAATGCAAAAAGATAATTTTTACGGTGTACAATTTCATCCTGAAAAAAGTAGTAGTGCAGGAGAGAAATTGTTAGATAATTTTTTAAAAATTTAAAGATGAATACAATGAGAATTATACCTGCAATAGATATCATTAACGGAAAATGTGTTCGGCTAACCAAAGGTGATTATTCAACTAAAATTGTGTACAATGAAGATCCTCTTGAAGTAGCAAAACAATATGAAGATCACGGTATTCAATATTTGCATTTAGTTGATCTGGATGGTGCAAGATCAAATAGGATTTACAATTATAATATATTAGAAAAAATTGCTTCAAAAACCAATTTACATATCGATTTTGGTGGCGGATTAAAGTCGGATGATGATGTTGAAATTGCTTTTTCCTCTGGAGCGAAGCAAATTACAGGAGGTAGTATTGCTGTTAAAGATCCTAAAATGTTTTTAAAGTGGTTAAGAGAATATGGACGTGAAAGAATAATTCTTGGAGCAGATGCAATTAATGAAAAAATTGCTGTTAGTGGTTGGTTGGAAGAATCAAATAAAGAGGCGATTCCGTTTATTCAATATTATCAAAAGCTAGGTATAAAGTATGTAATAAGTACTGATATTGCTAAAGACGGAATGTTAGAAGGCCCCTCATTTGATCTGTATAAAAAGATTTTGTCTGAAATTCCAAATATCAATTTAATTGCTAGTGGAGGTATTACTTCGATAAGTGATATTGAAGATTTAAATGAAATGGGTTGCGAAGGTGCAATCATTGGAAAAGCAATTTATGAAAACAGAATTAGTTTAAAAGAATTGGAAAAATTTGTTTGACGATATCCTGCAGAGTTTTAAAACCTTGTAAGTATGAATATAAATAATAGAAATAGTATTTAAAACTTCTCTCTCTTGGGGGAAGATGTCTTAAAGAAAGAGTGGATTTATGTTAACAAAAAGAATTATACCATGTTTAGATATCAAGAACGGTAGAACAGTAAAGGGAATCAATTTTGTTTCACTTCGCGATGCGGGAGACCCTGTTGAACTGGCTGAAATCTACAGTAGGGAAGGAGCTGATGAGTTGGTTTTTCTCGATATTACAGCTACTGAAGAGCGCAGAAAAACATTGTTAGACCTGGTTTCAAAAGTAGCAAAAGCAATAAATATACCTTTTACGGTAGGTGGCGGAATTTCAACTATTGAAGATGTTGATAAATTGCTAAGAGCTGGTGCAGATAAAGTTTCTATCAACTCATCTGCGGTTAAAAATCCACAATTAATCAATGATCTTTCTTCAAAATTTGGTTCGCAATGTATTGTTGTTGCTATTGATGCAAAAAAAATAGACAACAAATGGAAGGTCCATTTGGTAGGTGGTAAAATACCTACAGAAATTGATTTATTTAAGTGGGCAAAAGAAGTAGCTCAAAGAGGTGCAGGTGAAATTTTGTTTACTTCAATGAACAATGATGGTACGAAAAAAGGTTTTGCAAATAAGGCTTTGGCAAAAATGTCATCTATTGTGAATGTTCCTATTATTGCTTCGGGAGGAGCTGGTAGTATTCATCATTTTATTGATGTTTTTAGAGATGGGAGATCAGATGCTGCTTTGGCTGCTAGTGTTTTTCATTTTAAAGAGATTGAAATAAATAAACTAAAACAAGAATTAAATAATAATAATATTCCCGTAAGGATATGAGGAATTTTGAAGATATAAGATTAAAAATTTAACATTTTATGAAACCAGATTTTAATAAAAATAAAGATGGATTAATTCCGGCTATCATTCAAGATAGTAATACTAAGAATGTTTTGATGTTAGGTTATATGAATAATGAGGCTTTACAAAAAACATTAGAAATTAAGAAAGTTACTTTTTTTAGTAGAAGTAAAAGCAGGTTGTGGACAAAAGGGGAGAAGAGTGGAAATTTTTTAAACCTCGTTGATATTAAAATTGATTGTGATGATGATACAATTTTAGTTTTTGTGATCCCAAATGGACCAACTTGTCACAAAGGAACTGATACTTGCTGGGGTGAGAATAATGAACAAGAATTCGGGTTTTTATCAAATTTAGAAAATGTAATTCAGCAACGAAAAGAGAATTCTGATAGTGAAAGATCTTATGTTGCATCTTTGTTTGATAAGGGTATTAATAAAATTGCTCAAAAAGTGGGTGAGGAGGCAGTAGAAGTTATAATTGAAGCAAAAGATAATAATGACAACCTGTTTTTAAATGAAAGTGCTGATCTATTATTTCATTATCTAATATTATTAAATGCTAAAGGATATGGATTGAAAGATGTTGAAGAAATCTTAAAAAACAGGCATAAATCTGCTACTTAATTTTTGATTATATTTGAAAATGAGTAATAAAGTTCCAAATAATTCTGTTTCTTTTCACCATTCATTCTATGTAAAACCTGAAGATATTGATGAGCTGAACCATGTCAATAATGTAGTTTATTTACAATGGGTAAATGAAATATCAGGAAAGCATTGGGGAATTTTATCTACTGAAGAGATCAATAGAAAATATTTTTGGGTAGTTTTACGACATGAAATTGACTATTTGCAATCTGCAATATTAAATGATAAAATTACAATTTACACATGGATTGGAGAATCTAAGGGCGTTAGATCAATTAGGTATGTACATATTTATAAAGAGGATATATTATTGGTTAGAGCTCAAACTACCTGGTGTTTGGTAGATTCTAAAACTTTAAAACCAACTAGGATTAATCAAGATATTTTAAGCATTTTAGAACCATAAAAAAAACTGTATAAATATATTTATACAGTTTTTTAGGACTAGATAAGGAAAGATTAAATTTTAATAATACCTGCCTCCACTACTCATACCTACATTCATGTAAGGTGTAACATGTGGCCCATTTGAACCAAAATTCATACTCATTCCTACACTACTACTCATATGCATATTAGAACAAGAAGTGAGTGTTAAGCTTAAAAAAATAATTATTATAAATACAATATTTCTATATTTTTTCATTTTAGTTGATTTTATTATTTAGTAATATTTAGAACTTGTAATGCAAATTTTGCTCCAATAGGGTCTTGAATAACAGCTAATGTCCCTTTTCTAACATTTTCATCTGGTTCAGATATGATGTATGCACCAGATTTTTTTGCTTTGTCAACAACAGAATTAATATTGTTAACCTTGATATAAGGTATCCATGATGTGCGCATTTCATTGACAGGGTTGTTCATAACACCTGATAATTTTTTCCCACCATTTTCGAAAGTATAATAAGGATCTTTTGCTACATCAACTTTGTTAACATGATACGGAATTAAACCCTTATAATAACTTTTTGATGCTTCAATGTCATTTGTCCATAATTCATTCCACAACCATACACTATTGCTATCAACATTTGGGTCACCACTTTCAGAATGAATAAAAGATATAATTGCACCTTGGGGATCTTGAACTAGAGCGACTTTTCCACGCCCTTTAACACTCATAGCTTTAAAAATAGTTTTTCCACCATTTTTTTCATTATATGCTACAGCATCAGCAACATTAGCAACTGAAATAGATCCAATCCATTCGCCAACAGTACCATTATTAGCAGCTAATTTTGATATACCTCCAATTGCTTTCCCATTACTATGAATAACATAATAAACTGATTCACCAGAGCCAAGTGTTGTGTATGTCCATCCAAAAACATTTTTATAAAAATCCATTGAAGCTTTAGGGTTTGGACTTACAAGATCATGCCATACAAATTGACCGGGATGATGAACGTTTGTTGACGTATCTGAGATACTTGGATAAGTGATCATTTCATCACAGGAGATTAGTGCAGATCCTGCAATTAGTAATAAAACAAGAAATTTTAATTTTGATTTCATTGATTAAGATTATTTGGTTAATAAATTGATTATTTATTTTGTAAAAATAATATTAAATTAATAATAATTAAGTCTAACGTTAAATATTTGTTAACTTTATTATAAATTTGTCGTCAAATGGCTAAACAATTACAATTCTTATTTTTAATTATCATCATTTTATGTAATCACTTTTTATTTAGTCAGAGTGATAGTTATGCCATTAATGATGTTAGTTTTAATCAAAATATTGACACCAATTCTAATTCGAATTTTGATATTAATCCTGATAATTTAAACAGTTTTGATACTGACTATAATTCTTTGATCCAGTATTATCAAAGCATAGATTTAAATTATATCAAAAAAGGCGAAGTATCTTTTTTTGATCTAGACCTTAAACCAATTGAAGTAGATATAAATTCGGTTGAATTTTTAGTCAATTCTCGTGATTCAACAATTTTGTTAAATAAGGCGGTATCACCTGAATCTGCCCAAAACCTATTTGTTCTAAACGAGCAGCAATACATAAATACATTTAATGGAGATGATTTCTTATCTGCAAAGATCAACAGTTATAAAAACTTAGTTTTTTCAACAGAAAACTTACGTTATTCTAAAAGATATTTTCAGTTTTGGGATTGGAAAAGTTTGAATCACCCACCTTTAAAAGAATTACAATATCCCCTTGATTTTTATGATAAAAAAAGGACTGTTATAGATTATGATGCAATAAAATCACCTTATTTTAATCCTGATTTTCATATTTTGCTTGATAGTAATACCAATTCAAATCTTACTTTTGGAAATCATTTGGAGTTGTTGAGAAATGGATATTCCTATCAAAAAAAGATGGAATTGATCAAAAAAGCTAAGTCCAGTATTTTGATTTCTGTTATGTCGTATTACAATGATGAAAGTGCTACAAAAATGACTGAAGAATTGATAAAAAAAACAAAAGAGGGTGTAGTAGTATATCTTATTGTTGAAAAAGTCTGGACAAAATTAATGATGAAAAAGGCAATGAGAAAATTTAAAAATAGTGATGTTGTTATAATTTATGCAGATGATCTTATGAATAATGAGAAAAATACAGTTGCATTATTTCATAACAAAATTTTTGTTTTTGATGGAGAAACTGCAATTGTTGGTGGTCAAAACATACTCGATAGTGATAATATTTCCAGCGGTTATAACCATCAAAGTCATGATACTGATTTATTAATTGAAGGCCCAGCTGTAACCGATATTACAAAAAGTTTCATTGATTTATTAGAAAGATATAATTATGATAAAAAATCAAATAAGCCTCAAATTAAATTGATCAAAGATTGTCAGGATCAGATTCAAAACAGATTAAAAAAAGAAAAAGAACAAAAATTAAGAGGTCAGGATAATTACAAAGAAAAATTACAAAATAAAGAGGCAAGAATGGATGGTGTTTGTAGATTTGTAATTCAAGGTCCACATGATGATAGGTACGCAGTTTCAAAAGCATTTTTATTTTATTTTAAACATGCACAAAACTCAATTGATCTGACAACTGGAAAGATAAAAATTGATGTAGATAATGAAATTAAAATTAGTAATTACGAAGGTTGGTCAAAACAAATATGGAATCAATTGTTTAAATCAGCAGAAGAAGGAATTCATATTAATTTAATTCATAATGGGATAGATGGAGGAAATGGTGAATTATCAAATTTTGTCAAGAGAAAAGTTCTAACAGATCCAGATAATAAATTTATAAAAAAATATTTTCCACCGTTGGCAGAAAGGCTAGATCTAAAAGCAGCTAGGCGAAATTATCCAGCCTTGAATTATTTACAAAAACATAAAAATATTGATGTTTGGATGTACTTTCAATACATGCATTCTAAAGCATTTTTGATTGACAGATTTGTTGTATCAATAAGTAGCTTTAACCTCGATAATTGGTCTTCTGATAAAAGTCAGGAGTCAGCCTTAATCTGTCAAGATAGAGAATTGGCAAAACAGTTTGAATACTATTATATCTTAGATGAGGTTAATTCAACGCCAGTACCGTTAAAAAATTGATAGCTTTCACTATATATTGGTTAAGAAATTTCCTAAACTCTACACAATATACTTCATAATTTTATTACTTGAAAATCATCAAAATAAGTTACAGCATCTGCTTTTGTCCATAGTCCAATTTTACCTGCATTAACAAAAGTTTCATCTTTTACCTGAAATATTTGTTTGTTATTTAGGTAAACGGTAAATACATTATCTAAAACTGTTAATTTTAATGTGTTCCAGCCTTTTCCAAGAGGTTTTACATTAACTCCATAAGTTTTTCCTTTGCCTATCAATGGTAGATCTGTTCTTTTTCCATTTTCCACTTTATAAAGAACTACGTTATCCTCAAGGGGATTAGCCCTAACAACGTAATAATTATTTTTATCAATGAAACGCCAAACAAAACCACCTCCTTGATCCATTTTTCCTTTAACACCTTTTAATTTAACCGTTAATGCTACATTTTTAACTTTGATTCCATCGAAAATAATTTCATTAAAATGATAATTAGGATTATCACTTGATAATTGAGCTAAAACTTCATTTCCTTGATCATTTATAATTTTCCAATTGGTACTTTTTCCTTTTCCGGTATAATATTGCGACCATCCGGATGGTATTTTGCCAAGTTCATAATTATTAAACGTGAATGTAGTATCAGTTTGTAAAATTGATAAAGTTTTATTGGATACATTTATGTTCTCTGTTATTATGTTAGTGTTATTGGATTTTGTTAGATAACAATTCATGAGTAGAATAATACTCATTGAAATAATAATTAAAATTTTCATGATTATAAATTTTTTTATAATTAGTATTCTAAAAAATATTTAACAAATGTATTTTCTGATTTTTTTATTTGTTCCACGCTTCCTGTTTCTTCAATTTTACCATCATTTAATACAACAATTTCGTCTGCTATAGCAAATGCTTCTTTATGATCATGTGTTACATAAATAATTGTGAGATCAAAATTATGTTTCAGATTTTTGATGTGTTCAAGTATTTTTCTTTTTAGTTTTACATCGAGGTTGGCAAGTGGCTCATCCATTAATAAAATTTTTGGTTTTAGCACTAATGAACGTGATATTGCTGCCAATTGCTTTTGCCCTCCAGATAGTTGATGGGGATATCTATCAGCATATTCTCTTAAATCAAAAAAATCCAGCATCTTAAATACAGTATCTTTTATATTTATCTCTTTGTCTTTCTGGTTTGCAAGTTTTCGCTCGGTCAATCCAAAGGCAATGTTTTTGTAAACTGTAAAATGCGGCCAAAGCGCTAAATCCTGAAATATAAAACCTATGTTTCTTAGATTTGGCGGAATAAGTATTTGTTTGTTTTTAGTTACAATTTTATCCTCAATAATGACATGTCCGGTTTGTGGTATTTCGAGACCAGCAATAAGTCTTAAAATAGTGGTTTTTCCACATCCTGATCCACCGAGTAAACAGGTTAATTGGTTGGCTTTAAAATCTAGTGTCAGATCATGGAGCACTGGTTTGGTACCATAAGAATGTGCAATATTTTTAAATTCAATCATACCCATTACTGTAATTTTTAATAAAAGGTTTTACTAAAAAATATAAACTGGTGATAAGCAACAAAGTTATTAAAAAAACAATCAAAGTCATAGAACTAGTAAGAGATTGAGGCGCATTTGCCATAATGGTAAAGACTTTTATAGGCATGATCTCTGTACCTGGTGGGTAGAGCATGATGGTAGTTCCTAATTCACCAAGACTAAAAATAAAACTAATAATAAAGGCTACAAATAGTGTAGGCATAATTAAAGGTATCAATATTTTTATTTGTCGTGTAAAAAATGGAATACCTTGAATTTGTGCAGCCTCATCTAATGAATTTGGGATCTGTTTGATGGCATTTTCGATTAGCTTGGCTGAGATAAAAGTAAATTTTCCTACATAACCTATGATTAATATTGAATAACTCGAATAAATAAAATCAAGCGCAGGTTGGTTATAAAATTTGATCAAGCTAATACCAAAAATAGTTGATGGAATTGCAAAAACAATAAGTAAAAACCAATCAAAAGATTTTATCTTTTTATTATGGGTTTGTCGGGCAGAATGGTAAGCAGCAGTAAAACCAACGATTACTATGATCAAAGCACCTAAAAATGCCAGCCCTATTGAATTATTGAAAGTTGGTAATAATAATTCAAATGCCTGAATAAATTTAGTTGTTCCATTTTTAAATGATTGAATAAAGAGAATAACAAAAGGGAAAACAATTGTAATAAAAAACCAGACAAATAAAAATAACTTACTTAAAAAATTCCATTTTTTTAAGTTGTAGGTTCTGCTATTTGTACCTTTTCCACTAACAGAAAGAAATGGTGCATTGGCGATGTGTTTTTTTTCAGATAACAAGAGAAAGATACATATAAATATTAGCATGGCAGATTGTAAAATAGCAAGAGAATGATTGTAAAATGCTGAGAATTGTGTAAATATTTCGGTAGTAAAAACTTTTACTCCAAAAAATGCCGGAACAGAAAATTCTGAAATACTAAAAATAAAAACAAGAACAAAAGAACTAATTAAGGCTGGTTTTATCAGGGGTAGCATTATTTTTAAGATAACACTTCTAAAATTTGTAATCACAAACCCACTTTCTTCTAATTGCGAATCAATATTTGACAAAGCACTGCCAATAATGAGCATTGATAATGGTGTAAAAATAGTGGTTAAAACCAGAATTACACCAATAGTTGAAGATATAAAACTTGTGTTATCGAAAAAGAGATAAAAAAAGTCTTTCCACGCAACTGCCAGGATATAAGGGGAGATTAATAAAGGAATTAATAAAGATACTTTAAAAAAAACACGAAATATTATATTTGTTTTATAGATTAAAAAACCCAATGTAGATCCAAATAGAGTTGATAATAAAGCTATTGTAAAGGCAATAAAACAGCTTTTGGCTAATAGAATAAATGTTTCGTAGTTGAATAATTGAAGATTATCAAGCAATGAACTGTCAATAAAAATAGCTGAGCCGAGTGTATAGATTACCGGAATTATTATAAAGAAAACAAATGATAAATATATTATCGAATAAAAGGGGTGTTTTATCAATTTTCTGTCCATTCTTTTAGAAAATTTTGAATTTCTTCTAGTTTTTGAGAAGTCTTATCATAATCAATTTTCATGGGGATAATATTATCCAATGATGGAATATCGTCAGGAATTTCCACACCTTTATGTAAAGGCATCTGAGCACATGATTTTGCTAATTTAGCTTCGGTTTCTTTGCCCAAAAGATAATTCATTAATCTTTCACCATTTCCGGGATTAGGAGATCTTTTTATCAGGTTAACTGTGTTGGGCATTATCAAGCTACCAATACCTTTTTGATCTAAAAAAACTATACCGATATTTGCTCCTTCTTTGATAGCTTCATAAGCATCATCAGTATCGGTAAGACCACAAGTGACTTCTCCCTGTATTACTCTCTTTTTTACATCTCCGTTACTGGTGGCAATTACAATATTATTATTTTTCAAATCCGCTAGAAATTGTCTTGCTTTTTCATCACCCATAATAGTAAATAAGGCTGCAATATGAAAGGTTGTTGTACCAAATAAAGGGTTTGCAATGGCAATTTTTCCCTTGTACTTCTCTTTGGTCAGATCAAAAATTGATTGGGGAACTTCTATGGGTTCTAGCAAATCTTTATTGTAGATCAATACTCTTGCTCTTGCAGAAAAACCAGTCCAGTGATTATCAGGATCTTTAAATACTACATCAATATCATCAGCAACTGCCGGTTTATAGGGTGATGTAATATCTTTATTTTTCAGAACTATGGTTCTTACAGGATCCCCACTCCAAAACAGATCACACTGTGGATTATTTTTTTCTGCAATTAAACGGTTCAGAACTCCAGTAGATTTTGTTTCTTCTGTGTCGTAAACGACTTTTACTTCAATACCGGTTTCATCTTCAAATCCTTTTAAAATTGGTTCTGAAAATATTTGATCAACGCTAGTATAAACAATGACTTCATTAGAATTATCATTACAACTGCTTGTAATTAATATGATAAGAAATATAATTATCTGATTTGATATTTTTTTCATAATGGAAAAGTAAACAATTTTTTTCCTTTTATCCAATACTTATAAATTTTTAATCTAAAATAAATTCTCAAGATTTTTACTCCTGGCTAATTATTTAATATCCTCATCAATTTCAAAGATCTCTTTATCGGCATCTTTACTACGGTTATGAGAATTCCTTCTACTAGCCTTGTTAAAACGATAAGTGAATGAAAGTAAATATTGAGAATCAAAACGCCAATTTTTATGGGTGTAAGTATTGGCTTCGAACGATTCAAAATCATAAGTACGTGTGTTTAATATATCATTAGCTCTAAAAGTTAAAGTAGCTTTCTTTTTAAACAGATCTTTACTAATTGAAGCATTTAAAAATTGAATGGTCTTTAATTCTGTTATGGCAGTTTTTTTAGGTGATTGTATGGTGTAATTTAACTGAAATTTTAAGCCATTTGAAAATTTATAATCTCCAACAAGATTTGAATAAATTAAAAAATCATCATAATCATAGGCGTTATCAAGTGTATTGGATAAATCAAAGTAATACGGACTAACATACCACCTAAATCTTAGTTGGTTAGTAGGTGTATAAGTAAAATTAAAATCTAAACCATATTGATTTAGATCACCATCATTGATAGGTTTTCTAACAAAAATATCGAAATTATCAGGTGTTTGTTCTCCTGTATTATCGATGATATATCTAATTTGATCAATAGATCCTGAATAAAAAAGAGCAGTGCTAAAATTGAATTTATTAAATTCTTTATAATATTCTAATACAAAGAAATTTGTATAAAAAGGATTTAAATAAGGATTGCCAGTTAAGATAAATCTTTCATCTGCTACAGAGGTAAACGGATTTAACTCTGCTACTTTTGGTCTGTCAATTATACGAGTATAATTAAATGATAATAAACTTTCATCTTTTAAAGTATATCCTAAATTTAATGATGGAAAGAAATCAGTGTAATTATTTTTACTCTCTTCAATATTTAATTCATAAATCTTTGTGTTTGTATATTCAGTACGCAAACCCAACGAATAATTAAAATTATTATAATGTTTGCTGAATTTACCGTAAAATGCGATAATATTTTCACCATAATCTAAATCATTCTTATAACCGCTAACGGGTTCATAAGATAAAGTATTAGGATTCAAAGAAGAATATTGAAAATTATTGGTATATCTTCTGTCATTGATTCTAAAACCTGTTTCTAACAAACCATTGTTAGTGATAGGTAATTGATAATCAATATTAAATAAATAAGTTACAAGGTGTTGTAATTTTGTAGATTGTTGTTTTGATAGATCGTTTGTTGGAATAGTGATATTATTAAAAATATCTGTAATATTATCTGAATGTGAAGTGAAATATTTTAGGTCAAGAGAGAGTTGATGGTTTTCCTTAATAAATTGTGTTGTATAATTTAATAATCCTTCAAAAAAGTGTTCATCAGTATTGTCTAATACATTTCTGTTATTTGTTTGTGTTAGATCATCATTTGCATCAAAATCTTTTAACAGTAGATTTGTGTTGTAATTTTTATTGGCTAAAGAATACAAAACGGAAGTAGTGATCATATTTTTTTTATCAATGGTAAAATCACTTCCAATATTAAATAGAAAACTATTTTTTTGTCGTTCATCTTCTCTTTTTTCATCTAAAAATCCTGATGGTGTACCAACTGAATTATAATAATCTTGATCTAATTGTGAATTTTTAATTTTGATGGAATGATTAAAACTGGCTGTAGAATATACATTGATCTTATCCGTTTTATAATTGATAAAAGAAGAAATACCATCATTACCTGGAATACCACCATGTATTTCTAAAGTTCCTGTATAACCTTGACCCTGACCCTTTTTTAAAATAATGTTTACGATTCCGCCACCGCCTTCGGCATCATATTTTGCAGAAGGTGAAATGATCTCAATTTTACTGATAGAATTTGAAGGAATCAAACTTAAGATATCAGAATTACCTTCCTGCCCACCAAAAGGCTTTCCATTGACCAAAATAATAGCTTTATTTCCCCTTATATTAATATTGCCGGTATCATCTAATCTAACCGATGGTGTATTTTCTAATACAGTAACAGCATTTCCACCAATATTTGCAATATCTTTTGAAGCGTAATATATTTTTTTGTCAAATTTATAATCAACAATATTTTTACCAGTATTTAATTCTACTTCGTCTAAATTTTCATAATTTTGATTTAATTCAATCTGCCCTATATCAATATCCTGATCTATATTTAGAACATTGATAACAAAAGGTTTAAAAGATAAAAACTCGACAGTTAGTTTATATTTACCGGGTGATATGTCTATATCAAAACTTCCTTTATTATTGGTAACACCACCACTAAAATTATTACTATTTAAATTTTGTAATGTGATAGTTGCATAAGGTAAAGGTTGATCAGAATCGGCATCATAAACAAAACCAATAATATTGGCTTGAGTATGTGTTTGCTGGCCAATTAAACTTATTGAAAAGAAAAATAATATATAAACTATTAAAAATCTCATTTACAAATGTTTGTAACATGCTAATCTATGAATATGCAACTTTTTATGAAATAATGGATAAAAGGTATTTTTTTATATACCCATTTACCACTATAAAATTAAATAATATACAGTGTAGCAATTAGTTATAGAATATTTTTAATAATTTCCGGAGGTCTTCCAAGGATGGCTTTATCATTTGTAATGACAATTGGACGTTCAATTAGCTTTGGATTTTCAACCATAGCTTTGATAATTTGTTCGTCTGTAAGGTCTTTGCCTTTGTATTTTTCTTTCCAGATAGCTTCGTTCTTTCTAACCAGTTCAATGGGTTTAATTTGTAATTTTTTGATGATTGAAGATAGTTCGTCTTGAGAAGGGGGATTTTTTAAGTATTCAACAATTTCAAAATCTTGATTTGAGTCTTTTAAAATAGCGAGCCCTTGTCTACTTTTACTACATCTGGGATTGTGATATATTAACATTTCTTAAGGTTTGATTTTGGTGGTCAAATATAAAGTAATTCTTTACTATTTATTGAGATAAATAAAATAAATCTTAACAGAGTTGTTAATAAATTAACAGAGTTATACTTTTACAACATAAATTATAATTATGGTTTTAACTGATACGCATACGCATTTATATGTAGCGCAATTTGATGAAGACAGAAATGATGTAATAAAAAGAGCTATTAAGGCTGGAGTTTCTCGATTTTTTGTTCCAGCTATTGATGCAACTTATTACCCTGCTATGTTTGATTTGGAAAGGCAATTTCCTGATAATATTTTCTTAATGGCTGGTTTACACCCTACTCATGTTAAAGAAAATTTTAAAGACGAATTACAGGTGGTTAAAGAGCAGTTGAATAATCATAAATTTTACGGGATTGGAGAAATTGGTATTGATCTGTATTGGGATAAAACTTTTATACAAGAACAACAGGATGTGTTTAAAATTCAAATTGCGTGGGCAAAGGAAAATAATTTACCCATAATTATTCATTGTAGAGATGCTTTTGATGAGATCTTTGAAGTTTTAGACGAAGTTAAGGATGATAAACTTTACGGAATATTTCATTGTTTTACTGGAGATCTAAAACAGGCAGAACAAGCAATTTCATATCAAATGAAACTAGGTATTGGCGGCGTTGTGACTTTTAAAAATGGCGGGATCGATAAATTTTTGAATAAAATTCCGCTTAAAAACATTGTTTTAGAGACCGATTCACCATATTTGGCACCAACACCTTTTAGAGGCAAAAGAAATGAAAGTAGTTATTTGATCAATATTTTAAATAAATTAGTTGAAATTTATGGTTTGTCTCCTGAAGAAATTGCCAAGATTACTACTCAAAATTCTAAAGAAGTTTTTAAGATCTAGCATTATTGATTGAATCTATGAAAAATGATATTACTTATTTTAAAACACCAATTGGGACAGCTAAGATTGAGGGTGATGATATGGGAATTAGTTCTATAATAGTTTTAGATAAAGACATTGATAATTCAAAAAATGTTCCTGATAATTTAAAGGAATGTGTTTTACAATTAGAAGAATATTTTAAGAAAAAGAGAACTAATTTTGACCTCCAATTAAATCCTCAGGGTACAGAATTTCAAAAAACAGTTTGGAATGAATTACAAAAAATCCCTTATGGAATAACAACTACCTATTTAAAACAATCAATTAGTTTGGGAAATGTTAAAGCTATTAGGGCTGTGGCAGCTGCAAACGGCAAAAATCCTTTGTGGATTGTAATACCATGTCATCGTGTTATTGGAACTGATGGTTCTCTTACCGGATACGCCGGTGGTCTTTGGAGAAAAAAATGGTTGCTTGAACATGAAAGTCCTTCTTCTCAAATGCAATTATTTTTAAAATAATTTCCGCTATTTTTGTTTTAAATTGGTCGAGACCTTAGATGAAAATTATTCTAATTTTATTTATATTTTTTTCGTGTTTTATTACACAATCTCAGACTATACCAAATAATCATATTACCAAAATATTTGAAGTCAATGGAGATACAATACAAATTGATTCAGTTAGCATTAGTCCGCTAAATTTTAAAGTGTATAATTCACAAGATCAAATAATTAATCCAAATAATTATCAAATACATTTTAACAAGGCTCAATTGATATTACATGAAAGTATTATCAATACTACTTTAGTGATCAAAGTTTCCTATGAATCTTTACCTGAGTTTTTAACAAAAAAATACACTGTATTAAACCAAAGAATAATTGCTCAAAAAACAACGGATTTAACCAATTTATATAACCCTGATTCTCGAAAGAACAATAAAAATTCTAAATTATTTGACGGATTGTATACCAGTGGGAGTTTATCGAGAGGTGTTACTATGGGGAATAATCAGGATGCTGTTGTAAATTCAAATTTTAATTTACAGATTGAGGGGAATCTATCAGAAAATGTCGGTATTCGGGCATCAATAACTGACAATAATATTCCGTTGCAAGAAGGTGGTTATACGCAAAGATTAAATGAATTTGACAGAGTTTTTATTGAGATGTATGCTAAAAACTGGAATATTAAAGCGGGGGATATTTATTTGCAAAATACGGAGAATTATTTCTTAAAATTTAATAAAAAAGTTGCAGGTGTTTATGTAGATGCGAATATTGATCACAATTCAGGTAAAAGCAAAATATTTGCATCAGGTGCTTTGGTAAGGGGAAAATTCACAACTTATAATTTTACTGGTGTAGAAGGTAATCAGGGGCCGTATAAAATTATTGGTGGGAATAATGAGCAGTTCTTTTTAATTGTGTCAGGAAGTGAAACGGTTTATGCTAATGGAATACCTTTAAAAAGAGGAGATAATTTTGATTATATTATTGATTATAACAATGGGGAAATAGTATTTACAACACTATATCCTGTCAATGCCATTATGCGTTTTACAATTGATTTTCAAATAGTTGAAAATAATTATACCCGATTTATTACTTATGATGGTGCGGAATTTAATTCTGATAAATTACATATTGGTGTAAAGTATTACAATGAAACGGATTCTAAAAATAAAACACTTCACCAGGATCTTACCGAAGAGCAACAACAAATATTAGCCAACGCCGGTAATGATACTTCAAAGATGATCAGTATTTCGGCAGTACCTCAGGTTTATTCAGATAATAAAATTTTATATAAAAAAATAATTGAAAACAATATTGAAAAATTTGCATACTCTAATAATCCTGAAGATGAACTATATGAAGTTAAATTTAGTTTTGTTGGAGAAAATAATGGTAATTATTTTATAGAAACAACCTTAGCTCCAGGTAGGGTGTATGCTTTTATCGACTCTGAAAACAATATCAAACAAGGTTCTTATGCACCTGTGATAAGGTTAGTTGCACCTCAAAAATTACAAATTGCCGATATTGATATGGCTTATCATTTTAATGAAAATAGTGTTGTAAGATCAGAATTAGCATTTAGTAATAACGATCAAAATTTATTTTCATCAATTGATAATGAAACCAATAATGGTTTTGCAGGAAAAATTAACTGGAAACAGAATATTATTGATAAGAACTGGAAACTTGACGGAATTGCTGATTATGAGTTTATTTCAGATAATTTTCAAACTGTAGAAAGGTATAGAAATATTGAGTTTTCAAGAGATTGGAATATCAATAATTTAGATTCTATAAATAATTACGACCAGCAATATTTTACAGGGGGTCTTACACTTTCTAGTAAAGATAAAGGAATAGTAAATTACCAGTATGAAAATTTAAATTTTAAAGATATTTTTAAAGGAAACAGGCATAATTTATTCTCAAACCTACAATTCAACAATACACAGATTAATATAAAAGGTAGTGCTATGCAGAGTAGATCTATTGATGAAGAGAATATCTTTTATCGATTATTTTCTTCTGTAAAACATAACTTTGATCGCAGTTGGGTGGGAGGGAAAGTAAATTATGAACATAATAACAGAAAACAATTAGAAACCCAAATTCTAAACAAATTAAGTCATCAAATTACTGAAATAGAAGGGTTTGGTGGAATAGGGGACTCTACAAAGGTTTTTGCGGAGATCGGATATAATTTTCAGGTTGTTGATAGCGTTCAAAATAATTCTTTGAAAAAAGTAAATGATGCCCATACTTTTTTTATCAATTCTAAATTAATTCAAAATAAAACTACAAATCTTTCAATTTATGGAAATTATCGTAAAGTTGACCATATTAATTTTGAAAATGAGGAGAGTTTAAATGCTCGTTTAATGTATCGACAAACATTTTTTGAAAATGCAGTTTCTTTGAACACACTTTATGAAACCCAGTCGGGTACTTTACCTCAACAAGATTTTTCATATGTTGAAGTTGAACCTGGAAAAGGTTTTTATAGCTGGATTGATTTTAATAATAATAATATTCAGGAATTAGATGAATTCGTTGTTGCAAAATTTCAGGATGAAGCAATATATGTACGTATTTTATTGCCCAATACAAACTTTATTAAAACACATAGAAACAAGTTTAGTCAGTCAATAAATTTAAATGGCAAAAGCTGGCATAATAAACAAGGGCTTAAAAAAACACTCTCTCACTTTAGTGATCAGGCATATTTTATAGTAAATGCAAGTGAAAAGCGAGAAGGGAATTCAATAAATTTCAATCCCTTTAAATTTGATGAAGAAAACCTGTTATCTCTTGATCTACAGATAAAGAATAGTTTATTTTTTAACAGGGGTATTCAAAAGTACAGTACAGGCTATATCTATTTAAATTCACGAAAAAAATCATTTTTCTCTACTGGTGATCAGGACAATCAGATCAAGAGTCATCAATTACAATTTTCACATAAACTGAATGATTTTTGGTTATTTGATTTTAATAGTCTTTCAAGTGAAATTGAGAGTAGATCCAATACTTACGCAAATAGAAATTATATTTTAAATAACTATGAGGTCAATCCCAAAGTATCATTTTTATATAAAAAGAATGCTCGATTAGAAGTTTTCTATTCCTATAAAAACAAGGAAAATCAAATTATTGATTTTGAAGTTTTGCAGATGCATGTTTTGGGAGCTAATTTTCAATATTCAAACCGACAAAAATTTTCGGTAAATGCGAATTTTAATTGGATATCAAATGATTTTGAAGGAAATCAAAACACACCTGTAGCCTATCAAATGTTAGAAGGTTTACAACCTGGGAATAATATGACATGGCTATTGAGTTTTCAAAAACGACTTACTTCGTTTTTAGATCTTAACATCAATTATTTTGGAAGAAATTCTGAGAATTCAAAGACAATTCATACCGGAACTGTACAATTAAGAGCAAGTTTTTAATCAAAACCGATCCAATCGATCTTTATGATACCATTTTTGAAATTGTTGGATAGTTTACCGGAGTTTGCTTGATATTCAACAACTAAATTATTTAATAATGTAGTTTTTAAATTATTGAAATTTTCACTTCCAATAATTGCAGTATACTCGGCATTTCTTTCGAGAGTAACATTTTCAGCCACAATGGTTTCACCATTATTAGCACCAATGATCCTGATAGTAGCTTCAATATGCTCAGCATTTATTACAAAAGCATGTTTGCCAACATCTTTAAATTCATATGTGCCTGATATCTCTTTTAACTCTTCTTTTGTAGAACACGATATTGCTAAAATAATTGCAATAAAGGATAATCCCCATTTAAACTTTTTCATAACTCCTTCTTTTTAACAGCCTATTTTGATACTAAACGTTTAAGAGAGATATTATATTGTGTTATAGTTTTGTTTTTTAGATTAGTAGAGTATAATACTTGATGTTTTTTTAAGGGTAAACAGATAGTTAATTTAAAGGGTTCTGATCTTCGAGCCAATCAACACTATCTTTAAATAATCTTGGGGCTTTAAAGCGATAGCCCACATAAAATCTAAAAATTGATCTTGACGTATTAAATTTTACAATAGCCTCTTCATCTCTTGTTGTTACAATACCTCTTAGATCAATTCCGCTATAAAAACTATCTGAATTATAACCCAATCCTATTTGTGAAAAAATATTTGCAACTATACTCGTATCATTATTAGTCTCAAATCCTGATTCAAATTCGGTAGTTATTTTATTGAATTCTACACCAATACCGGGAGATAAACCAATTATCGCAAACCATCTACGACTTATTACGAAATTGTGCATATATCCGGCATTTAATATCAATCCAAACGTATTAAGATCTTGAATACTGGCTTGATCTCTAATGTCTAAATAATTGAAAGTAAAGCTTGTAATTACGCTACCTGCGCTTTTTCTTTGAATTTCAGTTTGTCTCATTAAAGCTTTTAATGAAAATTTATTGTTAAAAGAATATTGTGTTTTAGCTGTAAAAGTTACAGTATTTAAATCTGGAAGTTTAATATATTCTGAATCGGTATTAAATAAATAGCCGTTAGGATCTACAATGTCTCTAATATAATAACCTTTTACTTTAGAATACTCAAGGCTTTGCATCCAATGATTAAAAAAAAGATCGGTTTGAATTTTAAAAACCTTGGTCTTACCTTTTTCATCTTCTACACCTTGAGTTAAAAATTTTGGCGAATAACCAATTTTAAATGAAATAAAACGATAATTAAAAGCGATTGAAGTTCTCAGACTAGTATTTGGCGTAATTTGATAGCTCAATTCTTCACCAGTATAATCAAAGGATCTTAGATCATTGTCAATTTCAAATTTAAGATTAATGGTATTATCCATTTTTTCAATATACTCTGTATTATTAAAAGCATATCTATTTTGACCAAAAAGAATAATTGGGAGAAAAATAAAAATGAATAAAAATCTTAACATAAATACTGTTTGTTTCAAATTTAAAATAAAGAATTGTTATTTTGAAAGTTTAAATTAATTATTATTTAGTAATTCAACTTATATTTGCTTCATATATTGTTTATTGTCCTTTTATAACGAGTACTTAAAATTAAAAATATGACATTATTAATTATGGCTGCAGGAAATGGTAGCAGATATGGAGCCCTAAAACAATTTGATGAGTTGGGTCCCAATAAAGAATTTTTATTTGAATTTAGCATTTTTGATGCAATAAAATCAGGATTTGACCATATTGTAATTGTTACAAAAGAACATTTTGTAGAAAAAATATACGACTATTTATCAGAACGCATTCCTAAAAATATAAAAATAGATGTAATTGCTCAAAAAGTTGAAGATATCCCTTTAAGTATTATTAAAAAATTTAAAAGAGAAAAGCCCTGGGGTACTGCCCATGCTGTTTGGATAGCACGAAATTATATTTCTAATGATTTTATAGTTATTAATGCTGATGATTATTACGGAAAAGATGCATTTAAAAAAGCAGCTAAATTCATTAGAGAAAATGAGACTAGGAACAATTATGGTTTGGTTCCGTATTATTTAAAAGATACGTTATCAGACCATGGATCAGTATCAAGAGGTGTTTGTAAGATCAAAGATGGTATGTTAGTTGGTATTAAAGAAACGCTTAAAATTGAAAAGAAAGGAGATATAATTTTTGATGCAGAGTCAAATACTAAACTAACCGGTGATGAACCTGCTTCAATGAATTTTTGGATCTTTAATACTTCAATATTCAATGCTATAGAAAAGCAGTTAGAATTATTCCTTGAGAACGATGATAACATTAATAATGGGGAGTTTTATATTCCAATTGTTATTGAAAA
Source organism: Flavobacteriia bacterium (assembly GCA_030617765.1). Lineage (GTDB taxonomy): Bacteria > Bacteroidota > Bacteroidia > Flavobacteriales > Flavobacteriaceae > Namhaeicola. The sequence continues at coordinate 21,048 of JAUWUU010000020.1, forward strand.
ATTGATTAGCTCTAAAAAAGCATCTGTAAAACCTACAAAATCAACATCTTCATGGTTTGGTGTTACCTACGCCGAGGATAAATCTAATGCCCTTCAATTACTAAAAAGTAAGTCGGATGATAATGAATACCCTGCACCTTTATGGAAGAACTAAATAATATTCTAGATCAATTTAAAATTCCGGAAGCGAAATATGAATTTGATGTCATTTCAAATGGTTTTATCAATGATACTTATAAGGTTTCCAAAAATGGTGCACCGGAGTATATTTTACAACGTATTAATACTAAGGTATTTACAAGTATTGACTCATTGATACATAATTTGGATCTGATATTACCATTGTTAAAACATGATGATTATAAAACTATCACGCTGGTTAAAACAGCATCAGGTGATTCGTTTGTAAAAACAGAAACCAATCATGTTTGGCGATTGATGACCTTTATTAAAGACAGTTTAACCTATAATACTACTACAAATCCAAAAACAGCTTTTGAAGCAGGACGAATAATTGGTTTATTTCATAAATTATTAAAAGATTTTGATGCCGGTAAATTAGAAGATACTTTACCTAATTTTCATAATGTGTCATTTAGGTACGATCAATTTAAAGAGGCATTGGTAGATGCAAAACCTGCAAATATTGAAAATTCACAAAAAGCCATCAATTTTGTAAAGGATAATATTGAAAAATTATTGAGTATTGATCCTGATGAATTACCTGTAAAAGTTTGTCATAATGATACAAAACTGAATAATATTTTATTCTCTAAAAGTGATGAAGCATTGTGTTTGATCGATCTGGATACAATAATGAAAGGTACTTTTCTTTATGATTTTGGTGATGCTGTAAGAACAATTGCAAACACTGCTGCTGAAGACGAAAAAGATCTAACAATGATAAATTTTACCAACGAATTGTTTGATGCCTTTATTGAAGGTTTAGCCTCAAATGGAAAATTTTTAAGCCAAAAGGAAAAAGAACTTCTACCTTTAGGAGTTGTATTATTACCCTTCTTACACGGTATTAGGGCTTTAACTGATTATCTTGAAAACAATAAATATTATAAAGTAACTTACGAAAATCAAAACTTAGACAGATGTTTTAGTTTATTTACTTTTGCGCAATTAGCACTGGATAATCAAGAATCCATGAAGAAAAGTATTTTGAATAAACTTTGATAAAATAACTTTTTATTTTTATTGCAATAAAAACAGATACTAATCAATAATAATTATCTGTTTGGATTAATTAATTTTTATATTAGCCAATTAACTAAAACAAGCACCTCAAATATGGGAAATCAACCGATATTTACAAATGATACCATCGTTTTTGGATTACTAATGTTGTCATTAGGTTTTATATTTTATACTTCATCAATAAAAAAAGGATTCTGGAAAAAGTTCTACAATATTGTTCCGTCATTATTTATGGCTTATATGGTTCCAGCTTTGTTTACAACACTGGGCTTAATAGCTCCTGAATGGGAAACAACATCAGAAACAGGTGAAATTATTGAACACTCTTCAAGTCTCTATTATATGTCAAGTCGATATTTATTACCGGCAGCGTTAGTATTGATGACCTTAAGTATTGATATTAAAGCTGTTTTCAACTTAGGTTGGAAAGCATTGGCCATGTTTTTTACGGGAACTATAGGAATTGTTATTGGCGGACCTATAGCCATCTTATTAGTTTCTATGGTATCACCAGAAACTGTTGGAGGTGCTGGTCCACAAGCTGTTTGGAGAGGGTTATCTACTTTAGCAGGGAGTTGGATTGGAGGAGGAGCAAACCAAACAGCCATGCTTGAAATTTATGGATATGACCAAAAATTATATGGTGGAATGGTATTTGTTGATATTGTTGTTGCTAATATTTGGATGGCAATTATATTGATAGGAGTTGGTAAAACAAAAGCTATTGATAAATGGCTAAAATCTGACACTTCTGCTATTGAAGTTTTAAAAGAAAAAGTATCTACATACGCAAAAAAAGTAGAGCGAATCCCAAGTTTAACCGATTTGATGATTATTGTTGCTATTGCTTTTGGTACTGTCAGTTTAGCTCATTTTGCCGCCGGTTATCTAAGTGTTTATTTTGAGAATTTTGTAAATGGAATGGAAAATCAAACCACTAAAAATATTTTTACTTTTTTGAGTTCACAGTTTTTTTGGATGATAAGTCTATCTACAATCATCGCTATATTGCTATCATTTACTAAGGCTAAAACTTATGAAGGTGCTGGAGCAAGCAAAATAGGTAGTGTTTTTATATATATTCTAGTAGCATCAATAGGTATGAAAATGGATCTAAGATTGATCTTAGATAATGTTGGTCTAGTTGCAATTGGTGTTATTTGGATGACAATTCACGCATTTTTATTAATATTGGTTGCAAAACTTATTAAAGCTCCTTATTTCTTTTTATCTGTTGGTAGTATGGCAAATGTAGGAGGTGCAGCATCAGCGCCTATAGTTGCAGCTGCTTTTCATCCATCTTTAGCTACTGTGGGGGTTTTATTGGCTGTATTTGGTTATGCAGTAGGAACTATCGCTGCTATAGGTTGTACCATATTAATGCAATTGGTTTCAGTATCTCCCTAAAATTATTATATTGATTTTTTAATAGATATTTACACCACAAAATTTGAATAAATTAATAATGAAAAAAATATTTTTTATAGTCTTTTCAATTCTATTTATGTTCTCATGTGAGAAGGAAAATAGCAATACAATGTTTGTTAAAGGAAATATTAAAGGTCTCAAAAAGGGAACATTATATTTACAAAAACAAATTGACTCTCTTGTGGTTTCAGTTGATTCTATTAATGTGAACGGAACAGATGAGTTTTTACTGACAGATAAGGTTGAAAGTCCTGAAATGTATTATTTATGGCTTGGTAAAACAGATAAGAAAATACCTTTTTTTGGAGAAAAAGATACGATTTCTATTATATCGAGTTTAGAAAGATTTGGTTTTAGAAATAAGATTTCAGGTTCTGTAAATCAAGATCTGTTAGATAAATATTATGAAAATATTAAAAAATTCAACGATCAGGATCTGATGTTGATAAAAGCTGAATTCGATGCACAAAAATCATCAAATCAAGATTCAATTCTTTTGGTTACAAATCAAAAAAATAATCTGTTAAAACGAAAATATCTATATTCTATTAATTATGCTATAAATAATTCAGATCATGAAGTAGCTCCCTTTATCGCACTTACTGATTTAAATTATGCACAAACTAAATGGCTAGACAGCATTTACAATTCTTTAACACCTAAAATAAAAGAATCAAAATATGGAGAACTGTTAGATGTCTTTATTAAAAATATAAAGAATAATTAATAAGCTACTTTACAAGAGTAGGAGGGTAATACT
>JAUWUU010000004.1 GCA_030617765.1 Flavobacteriia bacterium
ACGTTTACTCTGTTTTACGGTTTCATCATTATCTGTAAAAGAATCAATATGTCTATGCAAAATAATCCCTAACTGAATTTCTTCTGAATATTTTTTATAGGAACTTCCTTTTACAGCATCTGCCATAAAATTTCCAAGCTGTATATTTTTATTATTTTCTGATAAATAAATATGTGCTAAATAATTCATTTGGTTAAAGTATAAAAAAATAAAGGATATTGTTGATTTTCTTTATTACTTTGTATCAAAGTCTAAAATATTTGAAATGAAAGCTACTAAAATTACAAATCCATCAATAAAATCAATCCAATTAGAAAATAAATACGGTGCTCATAACTATCATCCGCTTCCTGTAGTTTTAAACAAAGGTAAAGGTGTTTTTGTTTGGGATGTTGAAGGTAAAAAATATTATGATTTTTTATCGGCTTATTCTGCTGTGAATCAAGGTCATTGTCATCCTAAGATTATCAATTCATTAAAAGATCAAGCGGAGACTTTAACGCTAACTTCTCGAGCATTTTACAATGACAAATTGGGTGAATACGAAAAATTTATAACTAGCTTTTTTGGATTTGACAAAGTTCTCCCCATGAATACCGGAGCCGAAGCTGTAGAAACTGCTATAAAATTATGTAGAAAATATGCCTATGAAAAGAAAGGTATTGCTCAAGAGCAAGCACAAATTATAGTTTGTGAAAATAACTTTCATGGAAGGACAACTACTATTATTTCATTCTCAAACGATGAAGATGCACGTAAAAACTTCGGACCTTATACTCCGGGATTTATCAAAATACCTTACGACGATATTGATGCATTAAAAAGTGCAATAAAAAATACAAAAAATGTAGTAGGCTTTTTAGTTGAGCCCATACAAGGAGAAGCTGGTGTATACGTCCCTCAAGAAGGTTATTTACAAAAAGCCAAAGAAATTTGCAAACAAAATGAAGTGCTGTTTATTGCAGATGAAGTGCAAACCGGTATTGCCAGAACTGGAAAATTATTGGCAGTAGATCATGAAAATGTAAAACCAGACATATTAATACTTGGAAAGGCACTTTCAGGAGGAGCATATCCTGTTTCGGCTGTATTAGCAAATGATCATATTATGGAAGTCATCAAACCCGGACAACACGGCTCAACTTTTGGTGGAAACCCCTTAGCTGCAGCTGTTGCTATTGCTGCATTAGAAGTTGTTCAAGAAGAGAAATTAGCCGAAAATGCTGAAAAACTTGGTAAAGTTTTCCGAAAAGAATTAACCGAATTCTCCAAAAATAATGATCTGGTAAAACTTGTAAGAGGAAAAGGTTTGTTGAATGCTATTGTAATAAATGATAGTGAAGATAGTTCTACAGCCTGGGATATTTGTATCAAATTAAGAGACAATGGTTTACTGGCAAAACCTACGCATGGTAATATTATTCGCTTCGCCCCACCTTTGGTGATAACTGAAATTCAATTAAATGATTGTATCTCAATCATTAAAAAAACATTTTTAGAATTTTAAATAAATAACCCCGAAAGCAATACTTTCGGGGTTATTTATTTTAATGAATTTTTTACTTTTTACTTTCAACTTTCTACTTTAAACTCTAATACCCTTCAGTTAGATGTTGTAATTTAACTTTATCTTCTAACTTGATCCTTTTTCCTGTTAAAGTAATATAACCTTCTTTTTTAAATTCGGAAAGTAAACGTATCGTAGATTCTGTTGCAGTTCCAATTGCATTTGCAATTTCTTCACGTGTTAAAGTAACGGCAATAAAACCTTCTGAGTCAATACCAAATATCCTTTCAAAAAACAACAATGATTCCGCCAATCGTTCTCTAACATTTTTCTGAGCCATGTTTGCTATAGAAGAATTTGCTTCATCTAAATCTTCCGCTAAAGATTTTGTTATTTCCAATGAAAATTCAGAATTCTTTTTAAAAAGATCTAAGATATCTTGTTTTGGAATAAAACAAACATCCATTTCTTCTAAAGCTGTGACCGTTAAATGAGCAACCGAGTTACTGAGTAATGATCTATGTCCAACTAATTCTCCTTTACTAATAAACCTCACTATTTGTTCCTTCCCGTTTGGTGCTAATTTGGTTAATTTACACTTTCCATTACGCAAACAGTAAACACCTTTTAGTGATGATCCTTCACTAAAAATAACTTCTCCTCTTTTTATATGTAAAGGTTTTTTATGCTTAGATATATTTACCATCTCTTCTGATGGTATAACACTTAAAGAATTAATTTCTCTTATTAAACACTTCTCACAATTTAATGTCATATAAAATATTTTGTGGTAAAAATACATAAAATATGATATTTATCATTTTTTTATCTAAATAATTTAATTGAAATTTGACCCTTGTCTAAATCTATCAAAATAAATGTCAAAGGAAACATGTTACCATTGTGGAGCAGATTGCAATAACACTAAAGTTGTTTTTAATGACAAACCTTTTTGTTGCAATGGCTGTAAAACTGTTTATGAAATATTAAACCAAAATGAACTTAGCTGTTATTATGATCTTGATCAAACTCCGGGTACGATTCCTACTGAAATTAAAGGAAAATTTGATTATCTAGACAATGATGAAATTGCTGAGAAGTTAATTGAATTTAATGATGGAACTACATCGGTTGTATCATTTTTTATTCCAAGCATTCATTGTAGTTCTTGTATTTGGGTATTAGAAAATTTAGACCGTTTAAATAAAGGTGTAAAAAATTCTTTGGTTAACTTTCCAAAGAAAGAAGCAAGGATCAGCTTTAAAAGTGAAGAGATATCCTTAAAAGAAGTTGTTGAATTAATGACTTCAATTGGCTATGAACCCAATATAAGCATGGAAGATGCTGATTCATCAAAATCTAAGATCAACCGCACATTAATTTACCAGGTTGCCATAGCCGGATTTGCGTTTGGTAATATTATGCTTTTATCATTTCCGGAGTATTTTGAACTGGATGAATTTTGGTTAAATCAATACAAACCATTTTTTAGATTTTTAATGTTTGCACTGTCTATTCCGGTAGTCCTCTATTCTGCAAGAGATTATTTTATTTCGGCATATAAAGGTTTAAAACACGGAATATTAAATATTGATGTCCCCATTTCTTTAGGAATTCTGGTATTATTTACTAGAAGTACTTATGAAATTATTTCTCAAACAGGTTCAGGATATTTTGACAGCTTAACCGGTTTGATTTTCTTTTTATTATTGGGAAAAGTTTTTCAGCAAAAAACATACAGTTTTTTATCATTTGAACGCGATTATAAATCCTATTTCCCAATAGCAATTACAAAGATCAATAAAGACAATACCCAAACTACCATACCGGTTCATAAAATTGAACAAGGTGATAGGTTACTGGTCAGAAATGAAGAAATTATTCCGGTTGACGGAATTCTTATTAACGGTAATGCTCTCTTAGATTATAGTTTTGTTACCGGAGAATCTATGCCTGTTATAAAAAAATCGGGTGATAAGATCTTTGCAGGAGGAAAACAAACTAAAGGTGCAATTGAGATTGAAGTTTTACAATCGGTCACGAAAAGTTATTTAACACAACTTTGGAGTAATGACATCTTTACAAAGAATCAAGAAATAAATATTAAAAATATCACTGATACAATTAGCAAATATTTTACAATCATAATACTAGTCATTGCTTTTCTTGCCGGAGCTTATTGGTTCTTTGTTGATAAACATATTGCTTTCCAGGTTGTTTCAGCCGTTTTAATTATTGCTTGCCCTTGTGCTTTGGCATTATCAGCTCCTTTTGCACTTGGTAACATGTTAAGGATCTTTGGTAAAAATAAATTTTATCTTAAAAATACTAATGTTATTGAAGACATTTCAAAAATTAACACTTTAGTTTTTGATAAAACAGGAACCATAACAACCAATATAAGCTCCGATATTCATTATGAAGGTGAGGATATAACAAATGATGAAATTAAAAGTATCAAGTCTGTATTGCGCTCTTCTAACCATCCTTTAAGTAGAATGTTATTTGATTATTTACCCGATACTGAAACTGAAGAAGTTGAAAATTTTCAAGAAATCCTGGGAAAAGGCATCCAGGGAAAAGTTAATAATATATCTATAAAACTGGGTTCTGCTGATTTTGTGGAAACGCAAAGTGAAAAACATTTAAATACTTTTATTTATATAAGTATGGATGGCTTGTTAAAAGGAAAATACATTTTTAATAATGCTTATAGAAAAGGCTTAAAAAGTACGATTAAAGAATTGGCATCACATTTTAAACTAGCAATCCTATCTGGTGATAATGCCGGTGAAAAACAAAATTTGAAGAAAATATTACCTCAAAATTCTCAAATTCTTTTCAATCAAAAACCTGAAGATAAATTAAAATATATCAAAGGTCTACAAAATGACAAAGAACATGTTATGATGTTAGGTGACGGTTTAAATGATGCAGGAGCTTTGGCTCAAAGTAATGTGGGTATTGCAATTTCAGAGAATATCAATGTGTTTTCTCCTGCATGTGATGGTATTTTAGATGCGCGTGAATTTGAAAATCTTCCAAAGTTTATTGATCTTTCAAAAAAAGCTATCTTTATCATAAAAATTAGTTTTGTGCTCTCCTTCTTATACAACCTGATTGGTATGTATTTTGCCGTTACCGGAAAACTATCTCCAATTATTGCAGCAGTACTTATGCCAATAAGCTCAATTTCTGTAGTAATTTTTGTCACATTGAGCACTAATTATATTTCAAAAAAATTATTATATTAGCATTTGTTAAATTATTGTTAATATATTTTTAATAAATTTATGACAAATATCATACACTTTTTTTAATATTTTAACTTAATTTGATCTAACTAAAAAAATTAAAAATGAATATAATCTACATGACCATTATTATAAGTCTTATAATAGGTGGTTTTTTTTTAGTTTTATTCATATTTTTAGTAAAAAAAGGTCAATATGACGATGTTTATACACCTTCAGTCCGTATGCTGTTTGACGATGAAATCGTTGAAAAGAAGACTGAAAAAATTAATGAGAACAAACCAATTAATAATTAACTAACTTAATTTTATGGAAAAAGAACGATTTTATTACGACGACAAGATTGTAAAAATGTTTTTTATAGCAACAATTGTATGGGGAATTGTTGGTATGTCTGTTGGACTTATGGTAGCCTTTCTTTTCAATTTTCCAAATTACATGGAAGGAATCTCATGGTTGAGTTTTGGACGATTACGTCCTTTACACACCAATTCTGCAATTTTTGCATTTGTAGGAAATGGATTTTTTGTAGGAATGTATTATTCCATGCAGCGTTTACTAAAAACAAGAATGTATAGTGACTTCTTAAGTAGGTTACATTTTTGGGGATGGCAATTAATTATTGTTGCTGCTGCAATAACATTACCTTTAGGCTATACATCTTCAAAAGAATATGCCGAACTAGAATGGCCAATTGATATTGCAATTACTTTAATTTGGGTTGTTATGGGTATCAATATGATTGGTACACTGATAAAACGTCGTCAACGTCATATTTATGTTGCAATCTGGTTTTACATTTCAACTTTTGTAACCATTGCTGTGCTTCATATCTTTAATAATTTAGAATTACCTGTATCTGCTTTTAAAAGTTATTCAGTTTATGCAGGTGTTCAAGATGCCTTGGTACAATGGTGGTACGGACATAATGCTGTAGCATTTTTCTTAACCACACCAATGCTTGGTTTAATGTATTATTTTGTACCAAAAGCTGCAAATAGACCGGTTTATTCTTATCGATTATCAATTATTCACTTCTGGTCATTGATATTTCTTTATATATGGGCAGGACCCCACCATCTTTTATATACCGCTTTACCTGAATGGTCACAAAATTTAGGAACAGTATTTTCAGTAATGTTAATTTTCCCATCTTGGGGAGGTATGATCAACGGTTTGTTAACGCTACGTGGTGCATGGGATAAAGTTAGGGAAGATCCTATTTTAAAATTCTTTGTTGTTGCTATTACCGGTTATGGTATGTCAACTTTTGAAGGCCCGATGTTAGCTTTTAAAAATTTAAATGCTATTGGTCATTATACTGACTGGATCGTTGCACATGTTCATATTGGAACATTAGCCTGGAACGGGTTTATTATATCTGGTATGTTATATTGGTTGGCAAAAAAACTTTATAAAACTGAACTGTATTCCACTAAATTAGCCAATACTCATTTTTGGATAGGTACACTTGGTATATTATTTTATGCATTACCTCTTTATGTAGCGGGCTTTACACAAGCATCTATGTGGAAACAATTTAATCCAGATGGCACTTTAGTTTATGGAAACTTCTTAGAAACAGTTACTCAAGTTTTACCAATGTATGCCATGCGTGCTTTTGGAGGTTCTTTATATATAACAGGATTTATTTTATTGGCATACAATATTGTAAAAACTGCCAAAGCAGGAAGTCCGGTTGAAGATGAATTGGCAGAAGCTGCTCCACTTAAGAAAATTTCTCCATCGAGAGTTGAAGGTGAAAAATGGCATTCATGGTTAGAAAGACGCACAGTTTTATTTACTATTTGGGCAACAGTAGCCATTCTTATTGGTGGTGCTGTAGAAATTATACCATTAATTGTAATAAAATCCAATGTGCCTACAATAACTTCAGTTAAACCATATACACCACTTGAGTTAGAGGGTAGAGATATTTACATCCGGGAAGGTTGTAACAACTGTCACTCTCAAATGATTCGACCATTCCGTTCAGAGGTTGAACGCTATGGAGAATATTCAAAAGTAGGTGAATTTGTTTACGATCATCCTTTCTTATGGGGTTCTCGTAGAACAGGTCCAGATTTACATCGAATTGGTGGTAAATATAATGACAACTGGCATTTTAATCATATGCTAGATCCTAGATTAACATCTCCCGGTTCTATCATGCCTCAATATCCATGGTTACTTAAAGATGATTTAGACATTTCTAATACTGTTAACAAATTAAGTGCTATGGTGACATTAGGAGTGCCTTATACACAACATGAATTAGATAAAGCTGTGTATTTGTTAAAAAATCAAGCAGCTGAAATTGAAAAGAATTTAGGTCAAGATCCTGAATTTGTTAAGAATTACGGAGATGCCAACATGAAAGACAAAGAAATTGTTGCATTGATTGCATATTTACAAAGATTAGGAACAGATATAAAAGCTGGAGAGACAGCTCAAAATTAATTTATGATACGATATATAAAACATACTTTTGATTTAATTTCGGGGGTTGAAATTTACCCCATCATTTCTTTATTAATATTCTTTACTTTATTTATATTGGTACTTTTATATGTTTTTAAAATTCCTAAGAAAAATATTGAAGAGATGAGTAATTTACCTTTAGATAACGAATAAAAAAGAACTCATGAACGATAAAAAACAACAATCCGGCTGGGAAAAATTCATACAATCAATGACCAAAGCCAATGAACTTGGCAAGGAAGAAGATATAATGATGGACCATGATTATGATGGGATCAAAGAATTAGATAATGTTCTACCACCTTGGTGGACTGCAGGTTTTATTATAACGATAATTATTTCAGTATTTTATTATACACAAGTATTTTTTAACAGCGAACATTATCTGCAAGAAAATGAATATAATAATGAAGTAGCTCAAGCTCAAGAAGAAATTGAAGCTTATAAATTAGCTAACCCTGAATTATTTAAAACAGATGTATCATTATTAACAGATGATGCTAGTTTAGCAGAAGGGAAAAAAGTATTTGGCACCTATTGTGTTGCATGTCATATGGCAGATGGCGGAGGCGGTATTGGTCCAAACCTAACCGATGACAAATGGATATTAGGTGGTGGTATGGAAAAAATTTACCACACAGTATCAGAAGGTGGCCGTCCGGGAAAAGGTATGGTTGCCTGGAAAGCATCTCTAAGTGCTGAACAACGTCAACAAGTATCAAGTTATCTAATTACTCTTCAAGGTACAACGGCTGCAAATCCAAAAGCACCTGAAGGAGATATTACTTGGAGTAAACAGTAATTTACACCTCATTTCTTCGAAGTGTATTACTGTGTTTTTGATTTTTTTAGTTAGTAGTAGAAAAGGCTATTTTTGTTATTATTTAACAAGATAGCCTTTTCAAAGTTTTTAAATTTAATCTAATGTCACTAATGTCACAGGAAAATGAAAGTTTTAGAGATTCAATTGGAACAATTGATGAAGAGGGTCACAGGAATTATATCCATCCAAAAAAACCAAAAGGTAAATTTACCAATTACCGTAATTTTGTAGGTTGGATCTTATTGGCCATTTTTATTGCCTCTCCATTTATTAAAATTAATGGAAATCAGTTTTTATTATTTAATGTTTTAGATCGTAAATTTAATATTTTCGGACAACCATTTTGGCCTCAAGACTTTTATCTTTTAGTTCTCTCTTTGTTGGTAGGTGTTGTATTTATAATTTTATTTACCGTAATTTTTGGTAGAATTTTTTGTGGGTGGATTTGTCCGCAAACCATATTTATGGAACATGTATTTAGAAAAATTGAATATGCCATTGATGGTGATAGAGCCAAACAAATAAAATTATCAAAACAATCCTGGAATGCTGAAAAAATATTTAAACGAACTTTAAAATGGGTAGTATTTTTTCTAGTATCATTCTTTTTTGCCAATATCTTTTTAGCTTATGTTATTGGTAGTGATGTTTTAATAGAATATATTAAAGACGGGCCTTCAGAACATATGGGCTTACTTATAAACCTTATAATTTTTTCATTTACTTTTCTATTTATTTTTGCCTGGTTTAGAGAGCAAGTATGTATTATTGCTTGCCCTTATGGCCGTTTACAAGGTGCTTTATTAGATAAGAAATCTATTGTGGTGGCCTATGACTACGTAAGAGGAGAAAGCCAAACTGGCCGAAATAAATTACATAAAAATGAAGATCGAGCTGAGAAAGGCTATGGTGATTGTATTGATTGTAAACAGTGTGTTGTTGTTTGCCCAACAGGTATTGATATAAGAAATGGTACACAACTGGAATGTATCAACTGCACGGCTTGTATAGATGCTTGCGATGCAATAATGGATAAAACAGGATTTGATAAAGGATTAATCAGATATGCTTCTGAGAATAATATCGCCGAAGGTGAACAATTTAAATTTACACCAAGAATCATTAGCTATACAATAGTTTTAGGAATTTTAATTACTGTTCTGGTTGCATTGTTGTTTTCAAGAAATGATGTTCAGGCTACTATACTGCGTTTACCCGGTCAGATGTATAGTACAAAAGGAGATACAATTCAAAATGTTTATACCATTAAAATGATTAATAAGACTAATGATACTTATGATAATCTTAATGTGAGATTACTTTCTCACAAAGGAAGTATCCAAATGATTGGAGGCAAAATTAATCTTCCAAAAATTGGTTTAGATGAAAAGACTTTGTTTGTTAATATCAATAAAAAAGATCTTTCCAAATCTAAAGAAAAAATAAAAATTGGTGTTTTTCAAAATGGTGAAATGATAGAAAGTTCAACAACTAACTTTCCTGCTCCAATCAAAATTAATTAGGAAATCATACCATTATTTGTATATTTAGAATCTTAACCTAAAACACAATTTAAATGAAAATAAAATGGAATTGGGGTACAGGTATTGTAATTGCAATGTTGCTTTTTGTAATATTTATTTTACAGTTTGTTTATAGAGTCACATTTATAGATGAGTATAATCATCATTTAGTATCAGAAGATTATTACAAAGATGAATTGTATTATCAAAAAGAGATTGATAAATTAAATAATGCATCTAAACTAACTGAGAATGTTACCCTTAGAAATTTTGAAAATGGAATAGTGATTCATTTCCCGGAGGACAAAGATTTTGAAAAAATTAAAGGAACAATAGACTTTCAAAGACCATCAAATAGTAAAATTGATTTCAATAAAAATATTGAACTTAATGAACATAACTTTTATATTCCTGACAGTATACTTGCTTCCGGAAAATGGAATGTAAAAATTGATTGGCAATATAATGATGTAAATTATCTATTAAAAGAATCTTTATTCTACTAAACAAATATCAATTTAAAAACATAAACTTTGTTATATACTGCATTAATTTTAGGTTTGGTTGGAAGCTTCCACTGTTTGGGTATGTGTGGTCCAATTGCCTTTGTACTTCCTGTTGATCGTAAGAAAAAATCTAGAATGATCTTACAAATAGTGTTATATCATACAGGTAGATTACTAACTTATTCTATAATTGGGCTTTTATTTGGTCTCCTTGGTAAAGGTTTATACTTGGCTGGTTTTCAGCAAAGGTTATCAATATTAATTGGTATTATTATGATATTATCAGTAATAATACCTGCAAAAATTTTTAATCGCTATAGTTTTACAAGGCCGCTATATCATGTAATTGGTAAATTAAAACAAAAATTAGGATTATATTTAAGACAAACATCAAATAAAGCTTTATTTCTAATTGGTTTCTTTAACGGATTTTTACCTTGTGGTTTGGTATATATGGCACTTATTGGTTCTATCGCAACAGGTGATTCATTAAGCGGAGCACTTTATATGTTCGTTTTTGGTTTAGGAACTGTACCACTTATGAGCGGTGCAGTAATATTAGGTAATTTTGTAAGTCTAAAATTTAGAAATAAAATTCAAAAAGCAATTCCTATCTTTGTAATAATAATTGGTTTATTATTCGTTTTACGTGGATTAGGACTAGGAATTCCTTATCTTTCACCTCCTGATACAAAATTAGATCTAACAAATAAACCAACATCTTGTAATACATATTAAATTATTATTATGTTAAGTAACCCTCAATTAATAAATGAAGACTTTGTAAATGCTACCAGCAAAAAAGAACTTTTAGAAATTATTCATAATAAGAATATCATTATTGATGATGTTTTGGAAACAGTAAATTATGAAAATGAAAAAAGACTCTTACAAATTGAGTTGGTCAAATTACAACAGTGGATCAAAAAATACAATAAACGCGTTGCTGTAATTTTTGAAGGTAGAGATGCTGCAGGTAAAGGTGGAAATATTAGAAGGTTTATGGAACACCTAAATCCTCGTTCTACTCGTTTGGTTGCATTATCAAAACCAACTGATGTTGAACAAGGTCAATGGTATTTCAGACGTTACATTCAACATTTACCAAACCCTGGTGAAATAGTTTTTTTTGATCGAAGTTGGTATAACAGAGCTGTTGTTGAACCTGTAATGGGGTTTTGTTCAGACCATCAATACAATCAGTTTATGCTTCAATTACCAGAATTTGAGCATATGCTTTATGAAGATGGTGTGGTAATCATTAAATTCTGGTTATCAATTACCAAAGATGAACAGGCTAAAAGGTTTAATTCCAGAATAGATAACCCATTGAAAAGATGGAAATTTAGTGAAGTTGATAAAAAAGGTCAGGATCTGTGGAATGAATATACTAAATATAAAGAGCTTATGTTTAGCAAAACCCATACTAATTTTTGTCCTTGGATAATTGTTAAAACCAACGTAAAATACACAGCTAGACTAGAATGCATGCGTTATGTATTATCACAATTTGATTATGAAGGAAAAGAAGATAAGTCAAATCATTTATTTTCTGATCCAAATGTAATTATGAAATATTACCGTTCTTTACACAAATACGATTAGTTTTTATTATGGATACAACGTCAGAATACACACCCGGAGAAATTAAAAAACTCAATAATAAAAAAGCTATAGCCTCTTTATTATTAAATGATGAGCAGATAAATCCTCAAAAAGCTTTACGCTATTATGATTATATAAAAGTTTTAAAAAAATTACAGGTAGAGCTTATCAAACAACAAGAATGTATCATTGAAAACGGACAACGCGTGATTGTGATCTTTGAAGGTAGAGATGCAGCAGGAAAAGGTGGTGCAATTCGTCGTATTACTGAAAGAATTAATCCACGTCATTTTAAAATAATTGCTTTACCTAAACCTACAAAAGAAGAAAGAACACAATGGTATTTTCAAAGATATGTCAATAAATTACCCAAAGCTGGCGAAATTGTTTTTTTTGACAGAAGTTGGTATAACAGAGCAAATGTAGAACCTGTAATGGGCTTTTGTACTCAGGAAGAATATGAAATATTTATGAATCATGTAAATGATTTTGAGCGCATGATCACTGAATCTGGAATTCAGTTGGTAAAGATCTATATGTCAATTTCTAAAAGCGAACAAGAAAAACGTTTTAAAGATATTAAAAACAATCCGCTTAAACAATGGAAAATGACCGATGTGGATGAAAAAGCACAATCACTTTGGGACGACTATACTCATCATAAAACCAAAATGTTTGAAAATGCCAAAAAAGGAGGAAGACCTTTTAAAGTGATTAAGGCAAATAGAAAACAAGAAGCCAGAGTTGACGTGATAAAACACTTACTTGAAAGTGTTGATTATAATAAAGAAAGAGTTGTTTAACTTTTCTTTGTACTCCTATACATAAAGTAAAATCCTACAATTATCATAGGAATACTAAGTAATTGTCCTGTGTTGAGATCCCATGCTGCACGTTGATCTATTTGAGCTTCTTTAAAGAATTCAACTATAAAACGAACACTCCATACTAAAACCATAAAAAATCCAAATAAATATCCTAATTTTTCCTTTTTATCAGTTTTCCAGTAAACATACCACAATACAATAAAAGTAATCAGATAGCCAAAGGCTTCATATAATTGAGTAGGATGTCTGGGGAAATCTTCACCTAATTGTTGAAATATAAATCCATAATCTGAATTTGTAGGTTTACCTATGATCTCAGAGTTTATTAAATTTCCAATTCTAACAAAAACACCACCAATTGCAGAAGGTAGTGCTATTCGATCCAAAATCCATAAAACAGGCTTTTGAAGAACTTTTTTACTGTAAAAAAACATGGAAATGATCACGGCAATTGCTGCTCCATGACTCGCCAAACCCTGATAGCCGGTAAATTTAAATGGATCAAATTTAAAAGGCAATAATACTTCTAAAGGATGTTCGATCAAAAATTCAAAATCATAAAACAAAAAATGACCTATCCTGGCTCCTATCAAAATTGAAAGTACCAGATAAATAAATAATGAATCTAATTTTTCAATAGGCACATTATCATTTTTATATACTTTTTTCATTATTTGTAAACCCAAAAGAAAGGCTATAACAAACATTAAACTATAGTATCTAATTGAAAATGAACCAATACTGAAAATTTCAATATTCGGATTCCAGTTTATGCTTAGTAAGATCATCATAAATTTTTATGGTTGTAAATATAAGTTTAGAAAGCTAAATAACATCAATTTCTAAGGGTTTTTTGAAATTTTTTAATTTCATTCTGTAATTCTTTAAATAATTCATCATTTATTATTTTACCTTTTTTAAAATTATCATTAAATAGCGGTAAAGAAAAACTACCAATAATGTTACCCCCATTGTAAGGAAATCGTTTTAAAGCAGTTTCTAAAACCGACTGACCTCCTCTTGCTCCTGGAGATGTACTCATCAAAAGCATAGGTTTATCTCTCCAAACTTTTCCGTTTATCCTCGATAACCAGTCAAAAACATTTTTAAATACTACTGTATAACTACCGTTATGTTCAGCCAGTGAAACTATAAATCCTTGAGCAATTTCAAATTTATCATTTAACGCTATTAATTCTTCAGGTATTCCAATTTCACTTTCATAATCAACTGAATATATAGGTAGATCAATATTGCTTAGGTCAATAATTTCAGTTTTAACATCTTTAATAAAGCCTGCCGTATAAATTGCCAATTGCTTATTTATTGAATTCCTACTATTGCTCCCTCCTATTACTAATATTTTTTTCATCTGCTTATAATTATTGATCTATATCGGTCATACCCACTTTCCAGCTACGCAGGTGAAATATTTATCAATTCAATTCTTTATATGACCATATTTTTAGTTGTGAATGTTTCATTTAAATGCTTTATAAAAAACAATATTACAAATTTTAATTTTACCCCAATAAATTAGTAATTATATCATTCATAAATTTTATAGTATTTTGTATTTTAGCAATCATAAAATAACATTGGCATGAATATCAACTTCAATAAAAACGAAGATCACAATAAATTGCTTTTATCAGAATTATCAAAAAAATTCAGAAGAGTTTCTTTGGGAGGCGGTAAAAGCCGGATCGAAAAATTGCACGAAAAAGGAAAAATGACTGCCCGTGAACGTATTGATTACCTATTAGATAAAAATACCGATAGTATTGAAATTGGAGCATTTGCTGGAGAGGACATGTATGAAGAACATGGAGGTTGCCCTTCGGGTGGTGTTGTTGTTAAAATTGGCTACATATCTAAAAAACAATGTATTATAGTTGCTAATGATGCAACTGTTAAGGCAGGTGCTTGGTTTCCAATAACAGGGAAAAAGAATTTAAGAGCTCAAGAAATTGCTATAGAAAATAAGTTGCCTATTATCTATTTAGTAGATAGTGCAGGAGTTTATTTACCCATGCAAGATGAAATTTTTCCGGATAAAGAACATTTTGGCAGGATATTCAGGAATAATGCGGTAATGAGCAGCGAAGGAATTACACAAATTGCTGCCGTTATGGGTAGTTGTGTTGCCGGTGGCGCCTATTTACCCATCATGAGTGATGAATCTATCATAGTTGATAAAACCGGAAGCATCTTTCTTGCCGGAAGTTATTTGGTGAAAGCTGCAATTGGTGAAGTTATTGATAATGAAACTCTTGGAGGCGCTATAACACATACAGAGATCTCTGGAGTTTGTGATTATAAAGCCCTTGATGATAAAGATGCGCTGAAAAAAATTAAAATACTTGTAGGTAAAATAGGTGATTTTGAAAAAGCAGGCTTTAATCGTATCGACAGTAAAAAACCGAAAGAAGATCCGAAAGATATTTATGGAATTTTACCCGTTTCAAGGTCTGATAAATACGACATGAAAGATATCATTAAACGAATTGTTGATGATTCTGAATTTGAAGAATACAAAGCCAATTTTGGAAAAACATTAATTTGTGCTTATGCTCGAATTGACGGATGGGCAGTTGGTATTGTTGCAAACCAAAGAAAGATAGTAAAAAATGCCAAAAAAGAAATGCAATTTGGTGGCGTAATTTATTCTGATTCTGCTGATAAGGCAACGCGTTTTATTGCTAATTGTAACCAGAAAAAAATACCACTTGTGTTCTTACAAGATGTAACTGGTTTTATGGTAGGCAGCAAAGCTGAACACGGAGGGATTATAAAAGATGGCGCTAAAATGGTGAATGCCGTGAGTAATTCTGTTGTGCCAAAATTTACTGTTATTGTTGGTAACTCTTATGGAGCAGGAAACTACGCTATGTGCGGAAAAGCTTATGACCCCAGATTGATAGTTGCATGGCCAAGTGCTGAACTGGCTGTGATGAGTGGTAAATCTGCCGCAAAAGTTTTATTGCAAATTGAAAAAGCTTCTCTACTCAAACAAGGCAAAAAAATTACTACGAAAGATGAAGAAGAGCTCTACAATAAAATAAAATCACGTTACGATCTTCAAACATCTCCGTATTATGCTGCCGCACGATTATGGACAGATAGTATTATTGATCCCCTAGAAACAAGAAAATGGGTCTCTATGGGTATTGAAGCTGCTAATAATGCTCCAATTGAAAAAAAATTCAATTTAGGAGTGATTCAGGTATAAAGGAATTTTAAGAATGAGTGATGGAGAGATAGAGAGAAAAACAAAATATTATAATTAACAAACAAACGATTAATCATAATTATGGGAAGAGCATTTGAATTTAGAAAAGCAAGAAAAATGAAGCGCTGGGGCGCCATGTCTAAAACATTTACTAAAATTGGAAAAGAAATATCAATGGCAGTAAAAGAAGGTGGACCTAACCCTGATACCAATGCAAGACTTAGAGCAGTTATTCAGAATGCAAAGGCTGCAAATATGCCAAAAGACAATGTAGAGCGCGCTATTAAAAAAGCTTCTGATAAAGACACAGCTGCCTATAAGGAAGTTCTTTTTGAAGGCTATGCCCCTCACGGAATTGCAATTTTAGTTGAAACTGCAACCGATAATAATAATCGTACAGTTGCTAATGTCAGAGCTGCTTTTAATAAATGTGATGGTACTTTAGGCACTTCAGGTTCAGTAATCTTTATGTTTGATCATACTTGCAACTTCAGAGTAAAAACAGAAGATGTGAAAATGGATATGGAAGAATTTGAGTTAGAATTGATAGATTTTGAAGTTGAAGAGGTTTTTGAAGATGAAGACGGAATTTTAGTATATGCCCCTTTTGAACAATTTGGAGCTATCCAAAGTTATCTGGAAAAAAATAATATCGAAATTCTATCTTCAGGTTTCGAAAGAATTCCAACTACAACAAAAAAAATAACCGAAGAAGAAATACTTGAAGTTGAAAAATTGTTAGAACGCCTTGAAGATGAAGATGATGTACAAAATGTATATCACTCAATGGAAATGTAGATTAATGATACTATTTGAAAATGTGTTGATTTGAAAATAAAATATTTACAGATTTTTATTAATAAAATGCTTAAACAATTACACAAATATTTGATACTTTCCACTAAAAAACCAGTTACTAGATACGAGTAAATGAACAAAAAATACAATTTAAACCAAGTTTCTAATATTGCCAAAAAAGTAATTTCTTTGGCAAAATATAAAATTTTATTGTTTTATGGTAATATGGGTAGTGGTAAAACTACACTGATCAAAGAAATTGTAAAACAATTAGATGTTGATGATATGGTTAGTTCTCCAACGTTTTCATTAGTAAACGAGTATCATTCCCGAAAAGGGGAAATTATTTACCATTTTGATTTCTACAGAATTGATAATGAAGAGGAAGCTTATGATATGGGAATTGATGAATATTTATACAGCGGAAAACTGTGTTTGATAGAATGGCCTGAAAAAGTAGAAAATTTACTACCTTTAGAGTCGGTTGTTATTCATTTAACCATTAACAACAACAATACCCGAACAATACAAATTAAATAAAATGGCACAACACATGTCACCTTTTAGCAAAGAAGAACTTTTACCAAAACCCGAAATGCTGGAAATTGGTAATAAAAAAGGTGAATTATTTATTGGCTTACCTAAAGAAACACATTATGAGGAAAAACGTATCTGCCTTACACCTAATGCTGTAGCTGCACTAACTACAAATGGTCATAGAATTGTAGTAGAATCAGGTGCGGGTGAAGGCACAAATTATACAGACAAACAATATTCTGAAGCCGGAGCCAAAATTTCTTATAATCCCGATGATGTTTTTGCCTGTAAAATAATTTTAAAAATTGAACCACCATCCCTCAAAGAAATCAAAATGATCAATCCTCAAAGCATTTTGTTTTCGGCAATGCAAATCAAAACTCAAACAAAAGAATACTTTGAAGCATTGGCAAAAAAAAGAATTACAGCCATTGCATTTGATTATATTCAAGATACACACGGTATCTATCCCATCGTTAAATCATTAAGTGAAATTGCAGGTATTGCTTCTATACTAATCGCTTCTGAATTGATGAATAAAACCAGCCGAGGAAATGGTTTACTTTTGGGTAATATCAGTGGTGTTCCCCCAAGTAAAGTGGTTATTATTGGTGCCGGTACAGTTGGCGAATTTGCTGCCCGTTCTGCAATGGGTCTGGGAACGAGTATCGAAATTTTTGACAATTCATTAACAAAATTACGCTATTTACAACACAAACTAGGATATCCAATCGCTACATCTACTATTCAACCTCAAACACTTTTAAAATCTCTAAGTACCTGCGATGTTGCAATAGGTGCCATGAGAGGTGAAACACGAACTCCTGTTGTTGTAACCGATGATATGGTTAAAAGTATGAAAGAAGGTGCTGTTATTGTTGATGTTAGCATCGATAATGGCGGGTGCTTTGAAACATCAGAAGTAACTTCACACAGTGATCCAACTTTTATCAAACACGGTGTAATTCATTATTGTGTTCCAAATATTCCGTCGAGGTATTCTAGAACCGCCTCTGTTTCAATCAGTAATATCTTTACCCCCTATTTATTAAATTTTGGTGAAAAAGGTGGTTTGGAAAATGCCGCACGTTATGATAAAAGTTTACAAAAAGGGATGTACTTTTACCATGGGGTCTTAACCAATAAAACTATTTCTGACTGGTTTTATTTACCATATACTGATATTAATCTATTGATACTTTAAAATACTGCTATGAGTGACATGAAACGTCGTTTTACTCTTTATGGGTTTGGTTTTTTTATAGGAATACTTTTGGTGATCTTTTTCCTTGGCGGAAAAAATACGTCATGTAATTGGTTACCGAATGACAGAATGTTACAAATAATCAGAAGCAAACAGATCAATTATTCCACAGAAGCAACACAAGTTTTAAACACTAAAAAAGTTGATAGTGCTGATATCGCTCAAATATTAATAAGAGGAGAGATTGATTTTTCAAAAAGTAATGTAAAGAACAATCCCTGTAGGAAATATTTGATCAACGGAAATGACGAACAAAAAAATATTGCTTTAACTGTGCTGATCTGTGATTCAATTGCTACAATTCAAAAAATACTCATAGAATAAAAACTCTAAATTATAAACTACTAACCATCCATTGAATTCCATATTGATCGGTTAACATTCCAAATTTTCCACCCCAAAAAACGTCTTCAAAAGGCATAATCACAAATCCATTTTCACTTAAACCTGAAAAAATTGAGTTAGCAGTTTTATCATCTTCTGCAAAGTCTAAACTCAATGAAAAATTGTTTCCTTGTTTAACTCCCATATTATCAGAAGCCATAATAACAAAATCTTTATTCACTAAAGAAACATGCATAATTTTATCTGCATGTTCAGGCTTATATGGCATATGACCTTCACTATCTGCAAATGTTCTGAATCCACCTTGAAAATCTCCTCCCAATATTTCTTTATAAAAATTCATTGCTTCTCTACAATTACCTTTAAAGGCTAAATAAGAATTTAATTTCATTTCTTTGATTTTTAAAAGTTTGTCACTAAATTTAATGAAAATATTTTGAAATGAAAAATTTAGTTGTCTTATCCGGAGCAGGTATTAGTGCTGAAAGTGGTATCAAAACCTTTAGAGATGCCGGCGGTCTATGGGAAGGTCATGATGTAATGGAAGTAGCCTCACCTCAAGGCTGGAATGCAGATCCTGAAATGGTTTTAGAATTTTACAACCAGCGAAGGAAACAATTATTAACTGTTAAACCCAATAAGGCACATGTTTTAGTAAGTGAACTTGAAAAAGATTACAATGTACAAGTCATAACTCAAAATGTTGATAATCTACACGAAAGAGGTGGTGCTACTGATGTTTTACATTTGCATGGCGAGCTTTTTAAAGTGAGGAGTACTAAATATGAAGATCTAATCTATAATTGGAAAAAAGATCTGATTATTGGTGATCTATGCGATGAGGGATATCAATTACGACCTCATATTGTATGGTTTGGTGAGGCAGTACCCATGCTTGGAAAAGCTATTGAAATAACGCAAAAAGCGGATATTTTCATCATCATAGGAACCTCTATGCAAGTTTATCCTGCCGCAAGTTTAATAGAATATACCAAACCAAATATTCCAATCTATTTTATTGACCCTAATCCTGCAACATCATTTTCGTACTCTAAAAATGTTACCGTTTTATCTGAAAAAGCCTCTATCGGAATGGAAAAATTAATGGAAATATTAGTGATTTAAAATTGATTATAAATATTTACACACAAGCTGAATCTATCGGTGTCATAATATTTATCTCGTGAGGGTTTTCAATTGTATAATTCTTACGTTATGATATTCATCGGAAGCGTATCAAGTTTCACTAATATCTACTCTAAAAATAATTAAACCCTGAGTTATCAAATAGTAAACGTTTGCTTAAAATGATCAAGATCATTCAACCTCAGCCACTCCCCAATAATTATAGCTGGCAAATTTCCAACCGGGAATATACATTTTTTTTATATCAATTATTTTAAAACCATTTTCTCTGATTAAAGCAGGAATATCTCTATTTAGATTACAGCCTCCTCCTACACTTTTCCATATTGGATTAATCGTATTTTGAATGTTCTTTATACTTTTATCAGGTGCAATACCGTGTTCACAAAATAACAACTTACCACCAGGTTTTAAAACCCTTTTGAATTCATTCATTGCTTTTTTGATATTATTAATAGTACATAAAGTGTAAGTAATTACAACAGTATCAAAAGAATCATCTGGAAGCGGAATTTCTTCGGCGAAAGCCTGAATAAATTTAAAATCAAAATTCAAATCCTTAAGATTGTACTGATTTAACTTCCAAATCTCTTCAGATGGATCAATTGCTGTTAAACATTTCACTTTTTTAGCATTATAAAAAGGTAAATTCAACCCGGAACCAATACCTATTTCAAGTATCTTACCCTTTGCTTGCGGTATAATTTTTATACGTTGCTTTTTACTTGATTTTTGGTCACAAGCCCAGTGAACAACTTTGTGTAAAATATATTTTTGGTAAGGATTTGTCATGTAAAAATTATTTGTAAAAATAATAAAAAATTCGTACTTTTATAAGACTTCAATCTCCACATCTATTTTCGATACATATAAATAATACTTATTTAAAAATAAATATTATCAATTATATTTATAGTGTAATTTTTACAAGTCAATGTAAATTTGTAGAAAATTTAAAAACAATCATTAAAATAATATATTATGGAAACACAAGAAATAACAACTGCTCCAGCAATTATCCCAAGAATTGGAGATAAAGCACCCAATTTTACTTCTAAGACAACGAAAGGAGACATTACTTTACACGATTATGCAAAAGATAAATGGATCGTTCTATTTTCGCATCCTGCAGATTTTACACCTGTTTGTACTACAGAAATGAGTGGATTTGCTTTAAGAAAAGATGAATTTACTGCTTTTAATACTGAATTAGTAGGCTTAAGTATAGATAGTATTCATGCACATTTAGGTTGGGTAAATAATGTAAAAGAAAAAACCGGTGTTTATTTTGATTTTCCTATCATAGCTGATATTGATATGAAAGTATCAAAATTATATGGAATGTTACAACCTAACGAAAGCGAAACTGCTGCTGTAAGAGCGGTGTTTTTTATTGATCCTGAGAAAAAAATTAGATTGGTAATGTACTATCCACTAAATGTTGGAAGAAATATGGATGAAATCCTAAGAGCTTTAGAAGCGCTACAAACCTCTGATAAATATGATGTAGCAATGCCTTTAGATTGGAAAAAAGGTGACAAAGTTATTATACCACCACCAAAAAATTTAGATGAAATGAATCAAAGATTAAATGATGATACTTGTGAAAGAACTGACTTTTATCTTTGTAAAAAAGAACTATAATATAATTAAAAAAATAATAAGTAAAATCTATTCAAACATAAATATTAGGTATCGTTATTTATAAAATCAGTATTTATATTTAGTATTTTTGTTCAACATATAAATTAATAAATAAAAAATAAAAAAATGGCCGTATTAGTAGGTAAAAAAGCACCACAATTCTCAGCAACAGCAGTTGTTGATGGAGGAAAATTTGTAGAAGGATTTTCATTAGATCAATTTTTAGGAAAAAAACATGTCGTATTTTTCTTTTACCCAAAAGATTTTACATTTGTTTGTCCAACAGAATTACATGCATTTCAAGAAAATCTTTCTGAATTTGAAAAAAGAAATACAGCAGTAGTTGCTTGTTCAACAGATACTGAACAATCTCACTGGGGTTGGTTACAAATGAGTAAAGCAGAAGGTGGTATTAAAGGCGTAACTTATCCAATCGTTGCAGATACCAATAAAACAATCGCAAAAAATTACGATGTTCTTGATGGTGATTTTTATTATGATGAAAATGATCAATTACAAGCAGATGCACAATTGGTAGCATATCGTGGTTTATTTTTAATTGATAAAGATGGTATTGTTCGTCATCAAGTTGTTAATGATGATCCATTAGGTAGAAATATTGAAGAAGCTATAAGAATGGTTGATGCTTTACAATTTAACGAAAAACATGGTCAGGTATGTCCTGCAAACTGGAGTAAAGGAAAAGATGCCTTAAGCGATACACATGAAGGTGTTGCTGATTATTTGGCAAATCATTAAAAATTATAATTATTTAATAAAAGAAATTCTCTAAATTTTTTAGGAATTTTTATTTTACGTAAATTTGAATATATTATTTAACTCTCAAAAATTAACAATTATGGCAAAAATAACATTAAAAGGAAACCCTGTTAAAACAAGCGGTAAATTACCAAAAGTTGGTAAAATGGCTCCAAATTTTACATTGGTAAAAAGTGACCTATCCAAAGGAAAACTAAAAGATTATAGAGGAAAGAAAGTATTACTAAACATTACACCTAGTATTGATACAGGTGTTTGTCAGAATTCAGTAAGAAAATTTAACGAAGCAGCTGCAGGTTTAGAAAATACTGTGATCTTATATGTTTCTAAAGATCTACCATTTGCCCAAGCACGTTTTTGTGGTGCTGAAGGAATTGAAAACGTAATCACATTATCAGATTATATAAAAGGAAAATTTGGTAAGAGATACGGTGTTACTATTAAAACAGGTCCTATGAAAGGATTACTTTCAAGATCAGTTGTAGTTATTGATGAAGAAGGTAAAGTTGTTTATACCGAGCAAGTACCTGAAACTATTGATGAACCTAATTATGAAGCAGCATTAGAAGCTTTAAAATAATTAGTAGTTTTAAAAATCAATCAAACTGAAAAGATAAAACTAGATTTTTCCCTAATGGGAATTATTAATATCTTTTTAAATTCTGAATGATTAATACCAATTAACGATTTTAGAATCTTGAAGTTTTATACTTCCTAAATCTAAAATCGTTAGTTTTTTGTTTGATGTTTTTTGTAATTCATATCAAAAAATATTAATTTAAAGAACATCGCTACTAACTGAGCGATAGGTTTTTAAATAAAATAAACATGAAAAACCCCAATGATAGTTTTTTTATAACTCGTATTAAAAGCTTAAAATATGCGTTAAGGGGTGCTTATTTATTATTAAAGACTGAAGCCAGCATTCAGGTACAATTCTCATTTGCACTGATCGTAATTCTTGCTGGATTTTTACTTAACATTTCGGCTACTGAATGGATGTTTCAAATGTTGGCAATCGGTTTATTATTAGTCTCCGAATCACTAAATACTGCTATTGAAAAATTATCCGACTTCATTCATCCTGACTATCATAAAAAAATTGGTTTTATAAAAGATATTTCGGCAGGTGCTTCAACCTTTGCAGCAATTATTGCTGTTATTATCGGGTTGATTATCTACTTACCAAAGATTTTTTGATTCTTAGAAATTTAACTAAATAAAACAGATCCTGATTTTCATGTGATTAGCTTGCCTCTCAGGCAAAGGAAGGTTCAATAATCATCTTTGAATACGTTTCACAAACTTTTCAAAAATGAGTTTCACTAAAATTATTTATGTATTTTTGTTGCTTATGGCGAAAAAGAAAAAAACCAGCGCTAAAACCAGGAGTGCAAAAAATAAAAACAATCGTTTCTCTGATTTTTTTAAGAGCAAACAAACACATCTCGTTTTTGGTGTTTTTATATTTACAACGGCCAATTTCTTATTGATCTCATTTTATTCTTTCTTTCATCATTGGAAAGAAGATCAAAGTCAGTTAAATGATTTTAACGATAAAACAATTCAAACCAATAATATACTGGGAAAAATTGGTGCCAGTTTAAGTGACTTCTTTATCTATGACGGTTTTGGAATTGCAACCTTTATTTTTCCAATCTTATTATTTCTTACCGGTTTATACATCATTTTGGATATTTCGGTAAAACAATTAAATAAATCATGGATAAACGGAATATTGACAATGATATGGCTATCCTTAGGTTTTGCTTTTTTTAGTAATGAAAATCCTCTATTTGCCGGAAAAATTGGCTATGAGATCAATGAATTCTTACAAATTTACATCGGTAAAACCGGAGTAATCATCATTCTTTTAATCACACTTTTATCATTTTTAATTTCAAAATTTAAGATCACACCTAATAAAATTAAAAATGCCATTCCAAAAAAGAAGAAAAAATCTTTAAATTCTTCTGATGACCTTACTGATGATGGTTATATCAGTGAAACCATCCATGAAAATACCGATAAAGAAATTGAATTTAACCTGGAAACAAATAAAAACGAATCAAAAAACTTAGCCAAAGTTGAGCCAGTTTTGAAAACTATAATACATGAAGATCCAATAATTGATGTTGAAATTGAACTTGAAAAACCAATAACTGAAGAACAAACAGTTGAAAACCTATCTAATAAATTAGTAGAAGAATTTGGTGAATTTGACCCAAAATTGGAATTGGCAAATTATAAATTTCCTTCTTTAAACTTATTAAAAGATTATACTAATATTAATATCAATATTGATAAGTCGGAACTGGAAGACAATAAAAATAAAATTGTTGAAACCCTTAATCATTACAAAATTGCGATAGAAAGCATAAAAGCAACTATAGGACCAACAGTAACATTATATGAAATTGTTCCTAAAGCAGGGATTAGAATTTCAAAAATTAAAAATTTAGAAGATGATATAGCTTTATCTCTTGCCGCTTTAGGTATTAGGATCATTGCTCCAATTCCGGGAAAAGGGACAATCGGAATTGAGGTTCCCAATAAAAAACCGTCTGTAGTTTCAATGAAATCGGTTTTGTCTTCACAAAAATTTCAGACTTGTAAGATGGAATTACCCATAGCTTTGGGTAAAACAATTTCCAATGAAACTTATGTAGTTGACCTTGCTAAAATGCCTCATCTATTAATGGCAGGAGCAACTGGTCAGGGAAAATCGGTTGGTTTAAATGCTGTTCTGGCTTCATTATTATATAAAAAACATCCTGCCGAAGTTAAGTTTGTTCTGGTTGATCCTAAAAAAGTAGAATTAACACTTTATAACAAAATTGAAAGACATTATTTAGCTAAATTACCCGATTCAGAAGAAGCTATTATCACCGATACCAAATTAGTGATCAATACTTTAAATTCTCTTACTATTGAAATGGACAATCGCTATGATTTGTTAAAATTAGCTTTTGTTAGAAATATTAAAGAATACAATAATAAATTTAAAACGAGGAAATTAAATCCCGAAAACGGACATCGGTTTTTACCCTATATTGTTTTAGTAATTGATGAGTTTGCTGATCTGATCATGACAGCAGGTAAAGAAATTGAAACCCCTATTGCCAGATTGGCGCAACTGGCTCGAGCTATCGGGATTCATTTAATTGTAGCAACACAAAGACCATCAGTTAATGTAATTACCGGTATTATAAAAGCAAATTTCCCTACTAGGGTTGCTTTTAGGGTTACCTCAAAAATTGATTCAAGAACTATTCTGGATTTTCAAGGCGCCCATCAGTTAATTGGTAAAGGTGATATGCTTATTTCAACCGGGAGCGAATTAACACGTTTACAATGTGCTTTTATTGATACTCCGGAAGTAGAAAGGTTAACCGATTTTATTGGATCACAAAGAGCCTATCCTGAGGCACATCTTTTACCTGAATATATTGGCGAAGAAAGTAGTTCAAATGCTGATGTAAATATTTCTGACAGAGATGAGCTTTTTTTAGAAGCTGCGGAATTAATTGTTTTGGCACAGCAAGGTTCAGCATCTTTATTGCAACGAAAATTAAAACTGGGATACAACCGAGCCGGCAGAATAATTGATCAATTAGAAGCTGCAGGTATTGTTGGACATTTTGAAGGAAGTAAAGCACGTCAGGTTCTAGTTCACGACAGTTTAGCTTTACAACAATTATTAGATGATGAAAAATTATAAACAGATGAAACAAATTTTAAGCTTAACAATAACCTTATTTATTAGTATAATTACTTACTCTCAAAATGCAGATGATGCAAAAACACTACTTGATGAAGTTTCATCAACTATGAATAATTATGACAATGTTTTTGTTGAATTTGATTATACTTTAGAAAACAAAGCTGCAGATGTAGAACAAAAAAATAAAGGTGATCTTACAATACAAGGGAATAAATATAATGTTAACTTTTTTGGAACAACACAGATCTATGACGGATCAAAAACTTATACTATTATTCCTGAAAATGAAGAAGTAAATGTTTCAACAGAAAACTCAGATGATGAAAATACGTTAACACCTTCAAAATTTTATTCATTTTACAATAAAGGATACACTTACAGTTTAGCAAATCAAAAACAGATCAATGGTAAACAGATTCAATTTGTAAAATTAATTCCGATTGACAGCAATTCTGATGTTGCAGATGTCCTAATTGGTGTTGAAACAAAATCAAAACACATTTATCAAATTATTGAAACCGGTAATAACGAAACACAGACCATCCTTCTGGTCAAGAAATTTTTAATCAATCAAAATCTAAATGACAATTTGTTTATTTTTGATACTAAAAAATATGAAAGTTTAGGCTATATCATCAATGATTAATAATTTAAATATTACTTTCTTCAATATAAAATCTTTTAATGAAGATCTTAAATAAATACATACTTAAAAGCTTTTTATCACCCTTTTTGGCCACTTTATTAATTATACTATTTGTATTAATAATGCAGGCTTTATGGCTACAATTTGACAAAATTGCCGGAAAAGGAATTAGCATAATCATTATTTTTAAGTTTTTGGGATACTTATCTTTAATGATGATCCCAACTGCTCTACCAATTGCAATATTACTCTCCTCAATAATGACTTTAGGTGGTTTGGCTGAAAATTATGAATTGGCTGCAATAAAATCAGCAGGTATTTCTTTGCGAACTCTAATAAAACCTCTTATTGTATTAATGCTAATTCTGAGTGCTTTTAATTATTTATTTTTGAATTATGCTTTTCCATACGCTTCGTTAAAATCACAAAATCTAATTTATAATATGAAAATGAAAGAACCCGGTTTGGCTTTAGTTGCCGGCACTTTCAATACTGAAATACCGGGTTATAGTATTAAATTTGATGAAAAATTTGGAGAAGAAAAGAATTTTCTTAAAAATGTATTGATCTATGAAATTCATGATAATCAAATAAACAATAAAGTTATTACAGCAAAAAAAGGAACAATTTTAAATGAAGAAGGCAGTAGATATTTAACTTTAGTACTTGAAGACGGACATTACCATGAAGATATAATTAGTAAAAGAACAACCATTAATGAAAGAAAAAGAATGCGTTTTAACAAAGCGAAATTCAAAGAATATACCGTAAATATTGATATTTCAAAAATTGGCAATTTTGATCCAGATGAAGTAAAATACAAAACCGGAAAACATATGTTGAGTTTAAGTCAACTTAATTTTTATGTTGATTCTTTGCTGCCACCATATGAAAGTTATATCAATAACAAAGCACATAGAAATTACGAAATACTAAGAGCAAAAAAATTATATGAAAATGATACTATTCCTGAAACTGAATTAAGCACTGATATTCTAGATAATTTTTCAGATGATGATAAAGTTATGGTTTTGGATAATGCCCTAGAGCTAGCGCGAAATAATTTAAATAATATTCAAAGCTTTCAAAATATTGCCAAAGGGAAACAAAAAATAATAAATGCCTATAATACTGAGTACCACAAGCGTTTGGCACTATCAATAGCTTGTCTTGTACTGTTTTTTATCGGTGCCCCTTTAGGCTCAATTATACGTAAAGGAGGTTTTGGTTTACCAATGATCATGGCAATATTTATTTTTGTTGTCTATTTTTTTATATCAACTTTTGGTGAAAAAATGGCTACTTCTAACACAATTTCTCCATTTTTTGGAGGTTGGTTGGCCACATTTATTTTATTGCCTTTTGGACTTCTATTAATGAAAAGAGCTGTCAATGATAAAGGAATTTTTAATGTTGACAAATTTCTACAACCAATTAGTAATTTCTTTAATAAACTTTTGAAAATAAAAAAATCATACTAATATTTGAAACAATTATTAAAAGCAATTAAAATTACCTGATAAATGGAAATTAAAAATAAAATTCAATTAGATTCTATCGAAGAGGCTATTGAAGATATAAAAAAAGGAAAACTGATTATCGTTGTCGATGATGAAGATCGTGAAAATGAGGGAGATTTTGTTGCTGCTGCAGAAAGGGTTACACCCGAAATGATCAATTTTATGGCCACTCATGGCAGAGGTTTAATATGCGCTCCACTTACTGAAAAAAGATGTGACGAATTAAATTTAAATTTGATGGTGGGCAAAAATACCGTACTCCATAATACACAATTTACAGTTTCAGTTGACTTGATAGGAAATGGGTGTACAACAGGTATTTCAGCTCAAGATAGAGCTAAAACTGTAAAAGCACTTACTTTTTCTGATACACAACCAGAAGATTTAGGAAGACCAGGACATGTTTTTCCATTGAGGGCAAAAACTGGTGGTGTTTTACGTAGAACCGGCCATACAGAGGCTGTTATTGATCTGGCACGTTTAGCAGGTTTAAAGCCGGCAGGCTTACTTGTTGAAATTTTGAATGAAGATGGTACTATGGCTCGCTTACCTCAATTGATCAAAGTAGCTAAAAAATTTAACCTAAAGATCGTTTCTATTGAAGATCTGGTTGCTTACCGTATGAATCACGACTCTTTGATCGAAAAGATTGAAGACTTTTCTTTGGAAACAAGATTTGGAAAATTTTGTTTAAGAGCCTATAAGCAAACAACCAACAATCAAATTCATATCGCATTAACTAAAGGTAGTTGGAAACCTGATGATGAAGTTTTAGTAAGAGTAAATTCTACTTTGATCAATAATGACATCATCGGTACACTTACCAATAATGCTGATAGTAAATTGGACAAAATGTTCAAACGGATCAACAAAGAAGGTAAAGGAGCAATTGTTTTTATCAATCAAGAATTTCAATCCTATAATTTGATCAACCAATTAAAACAACTAAAAATTAACCAGCATAATGATCTATCCTATCCTGAAGTTGAAATGGATGAGAAAGATTTTGGTATTGGAGCACAAATATTACACGATCTAAAAATCAGTAAAATACGTCTGATCTCAAGTGAAAAACATTTCAAAAAACGTGTAGGAATGATAGGCTATGGTTTAGAAATTATTGATTGTGTATCTTACTAATATCAAAATATTACAATTTTTTATTTAATTTCGCTTGAATGAATAAATTAAGAAAAATATTATACCCTCTTTCTATCCTTTACGGTGAAATAACCGACATGAGAAATAAGGCTTATGATAAAAACATATTACCCTCTTCTACTTTTGATCTACCTGTAATTGCAGTAGGCAATCTAAGTACTGGAGGTACTGGAAAAACACCACAGGTAGAATACTTAATTCACCTCTTAAAGGATGATTATAAAGTTGCTGTATTAAGTAGAGGTTATAAACGTAAAAGCAAAGGGTTTCAAATTGCCGATAAAAAATCTACAGCTGTACAAATTGGAGATGAACCACTACAATATTATCGGAAATTTAAAAATATTATCGTTGCTGTTGATACTGACAGAGTTAATGGTATCAATCAACTACAAAATCTAGAAACTCCACCAGAACTTATACTGTTGGATGATGCTTTTCAACATCGTAAAGTAAAAGCAGGTTTAAATGTTCTACTTACTACATATGAAAAATTATATGTTGACGATTCAGTATTACCTTCAGGTGATCTACGTGAAAAAATTTCGGGTGCCAGTAGAGCGGAGATCATTATTGTAACAAAATGCAAAGAACAATTATCAGAACAAGAACAATTTAAAATTTCACAAAAATTAGAACCTGAATTGAATCAAACTGTTTTCTTTTCAGAGATCGTTTACGAAGACAAGATCAAATCGAAAAATAATGAGATAAAGTTTGATGAACTACACAACTTTGAAGTTATATTGGTGACAGGAATTGCAAGACCAGAGCCACTAATAGATTATTTAAATGATCATAAAATAAAATATAAGCATCTTAAATTCGCTGATCATCATAATTTTACAAAAAATGAAATTGATAAAATTGAGCGTGAATTTTCAAAAATATCAAATAATAAAAAGATAATACTTACAACTGAAAAAGATTTTGTCAGAACTTTTGAAGACATCAATAATAATGTATACTATATACCAATTCTAACAAAATTTATTTCAAATGAAAAAGATTTTAATAAAATTATAATCAATTATGTACAACAAAATTCAAGAAACAGTTAAATTTTTAAAAGATAAAGGTATAAACTCACCAGATTTCGGTATAGTTTTAGGTACCGGTTTGGGAAGTTTGGTTTCTATCATCAATATCGAAATTGAAATACCTTATAGTGAAATTCCAAATTTTCCGGTTTCAACAGTTCAAGGACATTCAGGCAAACTAATTTATGGTGAATTAGGCAGAAAAAAAATATTGGCACTTCAGGGAAGGTTTCATTATTATGAAGGTTGGTCAATGCAGCAAGCTACTTTTCCTATCAGAGTAATGAAATATCTGGGAATTGAAAATTTAATTGTTTCAAATGCTTCCGGCGGTGTGAATTCAAATTTTGAAGTAGGTGACATAATGCTGATCGATGATCATATCAATATGATGCCAGAGCATCCTTTAAGAGGTGAAAATGATGATAGGTTTGGCGATCGGTTTGTTGATATGCATGAACCTTATGACCTAAAGATGCTGTCAAAAATGGAATTGATCGCTAAAAAGAATAATATCAAGGTTCACAAAGGGGTATATTTAGCATTACAGGGGCCAACTTTTGAGACACCTGCTGAATACAGAATGGTCAGAATAATTGGTGCTGACGCCGTTGGAATGAGTACAGTACCTGAAGTTATTGTGGCAAAACATATGAAAATGAAATGCCTTGGAATTTCTGTAATTACTGATCTAGGAACTGAAGGACATATAGAAGAGGTTTCACATAAAGCAGTACAAAGTGCTGCAAAACTAGCCGAAAAAGGAGTTTGTAAACTGGTAGAACAATTTATTTTACTTCATCAATGATTTCCTAAAATCGAAGACATCCGCAATTGCGGATGTCTTTTAACTTACTAACTCAAAATTAATTATAATGAAAACAAAATTAGTGGGGAATTTTGTATTTCATTACTTATATAGCAAATTCCGTGCCATAATATTATAAATTACTTAATTTTTTTGAAAATTGTTTAGCCTTTTTTAGCTTGGTTGTTTTATTGATTTTAAAATAATAATTTATACTCTAAAAAATAGAAAACATCCGCAGTTGCGGATGTTTTCTTAAACTTACTAACTCAAAATTAATTATAATGAAAACAAAATTAATGAGAAATTCTGCTTTTCATTAATAATATAGCAAATATCATGCCGACAAATTAAAATTGTATTAATTTTTTGTTAAAATTATTATATACTCATCATTTTAATCCGAGTTATAGCTAAGCTTTGCTCAAACTCAGCTTATTAGGTTAAATGCTTATGAGCTCGATAAGATGAACGCACTAAAGCACCACTTTCTACATGCCTAAAACCTAATTTCAGACCAATATCTTCATACTTCTTAAATTGTTCAGGAGTAATAAATTCCTTAACAGGTAAATGTTTTTTTGATGGTTGTAAATATTGTCCAATCGTAATGATATTAACTTTTGCTTTTCTTAGATCGTGAAGTGTTTCTATTACTTCTTCTTCATTTTCTCCTAAACCAAGCATAATACCAGATTTAGTTCTCTTTTGACCACTTTCTTTGATATACTGTAATACTTCTAGGCTTCGATCATATTTTGCCTGTATCCTTACCTCTCTGGTCAGTCTGCGTACTGTTTCTAAATTATGTGAAATAATCTCAGGAGCAACATCAATAAGTCGGTCAATATTTCGATGAATTCCTCTAAAATCCGGTATTAGTGTTTCAAGTGTTGTGTTAGGATTCGTTCTTCGAATAGCTTTAACTGTTTCTGCCCAAATAATTGATCCGCCATCTTTAAGGTCATCTCTATCTACTGAAGTAATTACTGCGTGTTTAATTTTCATCAGCTGAATAGAACGGGCTACTTTTTCAGGTTCATCCCATTCTACACTATCAGGTTTGCCGGTTTTAACACCACAAAATCCACATGAACGAGTGCATATATTACCTAATATCATAAAAGTTGCGGTACCTTCTCCCCAACATTCACCCATATTTGGACAACTACCACTTGTACAAATAGTATTAAGACCGTATTTATCAACGATACTTCTTAATTGCGTGTACTTTTTTCCTACAGGAAGTTTTACACGTAGCCATTCAGGTTTTTTAAATGGTAAAATTACTGATTCTTCTGACATTATAATCCTAAATTTAAGTGGACAAAAATACTAATAAAAAAAGATTTATATTAAAAACAAAAAGTTAAAAATTAAACTTGATTTCACACACTAAAACATGATAAACTATAATTTCTTATAGATTCATCAAATACCAAATACTAAATCCAATTAAAAAAATGATTCCAAAATAACTCAATAATTTTAGACCTCTTGAAGGATGATATTCGATTGGCATATGCTTGCTTATTACCAATAAATAGTTAGTTATTGCATAAAAAGGTGCAGTTAAAAATGATAAAATTGTTGCAATTTTAATCATAAACTTCATATTTGATATAAAAAATGAAAGGATCAAAATTGTACCGATGGCCAATAAAAAAATCCAAAATAAATAAAATTTATCTGAATCCTTATTGACAATTAAAGCAGTAGATTTTGCCATTGCTCTAGGTGATGCATCCAGAGTTGTTAAAGTGGTACTAAACATAGTTGTAAAAGCTGCAATCGAAATAAAGATTGAAGCACCTACTCCCAAATTCTCTGTGTATAAATTTATGAGTTGTTGGGCAAATTTACCGGCGTTCCCGCTAAACTCTTCACCAGAATTAAACATCACCAAAGCACCTAAAGAAACAAAACAAACACCTAAGAAAATAGTGGTAAAATAGCCAATATTAAAATCGAATAAAGAGTGTTTTTTATCATAAATCTTAGCATTCTCTTTCTTCTTTTCAACTGCCCATAAAGAATGCCATACTGATACGTCAAGTGGCGCTGGCATCCAACCCAAAAATGCAATTAAAAACCCAATTTCTAAACTTCCCTTAGGTAAAACTTGTGCAAAGCTAATTTGAGAGCTTGTCTTGTATATCGCCATAAAGACAGCAATAACAGAGCTTAATGCCAATACTACAATAATAATTTTTATCAAATTATCCAATACTTTATACTTTCCAATAAGTAATATCAATAAACTTAAAACAGTGATAATGATACTCCAAAGTAAAAGATTAGGTGATATTCCAAATAAATTTGATGCTAAACCAGCAGTTACAATTGTTACTGCTGCCTGAATTGTAAACATGGTTAAAAAGGTCAGAAGAAAATACATTACCAATACTCCCTTACCTAATTTTGAATAACCTTCAATCAGACTTTCACCTGTTGCTGAAGCATATCTTGGACCAAATTGAAAAAATGGGTATTTAAACAAATTAACCAAAAGTAGCGCCCAAAGTAAGCCAAAACCATAATCGGCTCCTGCTCTTGTCGATTGCACTAAATGCGAAACTCCAATTGCAGCACCTGCAAAAAGTAAACCCGGTCCCAAAGATCTAATAAAAGCTAATGGTTGGAAGCTCATAAAACTATTTAAACTTATGATTTGCAATAATTTCTGATAATAATTTTCTGGCTCTCAATAATTTAACTTTAATATTAGTTAAGGGTTCATCAAGATGTTCGGCTATTTCCTTATAACTCAATTCATTAAAATATCGTAAGTTAATAACTTCTTGATAATGTGGCTTTAATTGTTTTATATAAGCTTTTAATTGGGCTAAATTTTGTTCATTAATTAATTTATCTGCAGGAGATGGTTCTTCATCTGTAATTTTAAAAACTTCACTATTACTCTTGTGAATTGATACCGTTTCTGTCCTTTTTCTTCGTAAATGATCTATAAAAATGTTAGATGAAATTGAAATAAGCCAGGTTTTAAACTGATATTTTTGATCATAGGTATCAATCTTATCAAAAGCTTTTGCAAAAGTTTTAATAGTAATATCTTCAGCTTCATCTTCATCTTTACATTTACTCAACTGAAATCTATAAACATCTTTCCAATAAGTATTTAGTAAAGTTTTATAAGCTATTTGATCTCCTTCTTTAGCTTTATTGATATGTGAAATGATTTCAGAATTTTTGTCCATCTAGCAATTTTATAATTAAAATATTTATAAATTGATTACCATTTCTTTGGATGTGAAATAATATTATTGATAAAGATACACAATTGTGAATAAATAATTCCAATTTCTAATACAGGTGCTAAAAAAATCAAATCTGTCTCATTCAACCTTTTAGCAGACTTATATATTGAAAGATACCAGAAAATAAAGCGAAAAATTATTAAAATAAGTGTGAACTGTATATTAATATTCATTAAAAGTAAAACAATTGCCAAAAACCAAAATAAAAATTGAGATATATAAAAAAGTCCAAGCAAAAATTGATGATTTTTTTTGTAACTACTCGCAGTTGTTATGTGCCTCCTTTTTTGATCAAACCATTCTTTAAAATTTGTTTTTGGGATCGAAATCGTAAAAGCATTTTTATTTGTGCAAATTGAAGTATTTATTTTTGTAGCTATCTGATTGATCAACAGATCATCATCACCCGATCTTATATGACTATGGCTATCAAAACCATTTACATTATCAAAATCATCTTTTGAATAAGCAATATTCCTACCAACTCCCATATATGGAATACCTAATTTGGCATATGAAAAATATTGAATTGCAGTCATTAAAGTTTCAAATCTAATGAGCTTATTTATTAAAGATCTTTCTATTTTTTGATAAGCTCCATAACCCAAAACAACCGTTTTTTTATCGATAAAATTTGAACTCATGTCTCTAACCCATTCTTTTGAAGAAGGTTTACAATCAGCATCCGTAAGTAAAACAAATTTATTTGATGCAGCATTAAGCCCTTTTCCTAAAGCAAATTTTTTACCATTACTAATATCCTTAGATAATGATATTAACCTAATTTTTGAAATATTTGGAGCGTTTTTATATTTATTTTTAAAATCCTGCATTACTTGAAATGAAAGATCGGTTGAAGCATCATTTACAAGAATAATTTCAAACCCCGGATGATCTTGTTCAGCAATAAAAGGTAAATTGTTTTTTAGATTTACTTCTTCGTTCTTAGCGCAAATAATTACAGAAACTGGTGTATGATTCTCTAAATTGATAACTTTTGATTTTGAAAAAGAAAATCTACCAAAAATTAATAAATAATAAAAGATTTGAATAATTACAACAACAAAAAAAGTAATAAAAAGAAACATCTTATATTAAGAAAGTTTCTTTATATGTATATGAGGAGTCGCATGTTGGACTTCGTCTTTATTATGACAACTGCCTTCTCCTCCACAACCGCAAGATATACCTTTAGCTCTTAGTTTTGCATTACTACCCGAACAGGTACCTTCAAATTCTCCATCTTTTTTCCCCCAAATTTTTATTGCAATTCCGGCAAATGCAAAAGCAAGTAATACTATAGTAATTAAAAGAAGTTTCATCAGCTTAAAAATTTATGATACAAATTTAATTATTTTATAAAATCTATTGGTTGATTTATATGATTATTTTAATAATTTTTTAGTCTTCGCATTTATAAAATTATATGATACTCATAAGCGTGAATAGCAAAATTATAATTCATTAGATAAATTCTCTAAAAATAAATCTGTATCCTGTTTAAAGTAATCGAGTGTAAAACTTTTATCGGTTTTACATTTACTTTTTAATAATTTAATATTGTCATTCCATTGATTACCATCAAAAAATTCCAAACCTTTAAAATCACGGATCTTGTACAACGATTTTTCACCGTAAGAAGTGCCTAAATAGATATGTTTTAGATTATTTTTAGCTGCCCAGTCTATAACACTAAACATCATATACTTACCAAGAGAATATTCCTGAAAATTTAAATCAAAAAACGCGAACCAATAATGTAGCATATCATTTTCTATGATTGCAATTACATAACCAACTTTTTTTTGATCCAATGAAAACTCAAAAATATGACTTATACTTTTGGATTTTAATATATAATTCAACCTTTCTTTACTAATATTTTCACTAAATCTTTTTGAAGCAAAATCTAAACAAAAGCTTTGAAAATCTTCATTTTGTATATCAAATTCATCTATAGTTTTTATGCTATAATTTGGCTTTTTGTCTTCAATTTTTCTAATGACTCTTCGGTTTTCAGAAGTTTCTTTAAAATTTTTTAAATCAACCCTAAGACTACGTGCCAAATAATAAGTTTCTTGCATTAGTTCAATATTATTTGAATAAGGCAAAAAACCTTTATTATAAATCTCAGGTAATTCACTTTGAGATTCTTTTAAACAATAAATAGCATAGTTAAAAGTATAAGTACTGTAGTCAACAAAACTTTCTGATTTAAAAATTTTCATGAAAATAAATATCCATAAATAACCAGGATTTCATTTGACTACCAAAAAG
>JAUWUU010000088.1 GCA_030617765.1 Flavobacteriia bacterium
TGTTCTTGCTGTTAGATTACAAACATTAAACAAAAAATTGAATTGGGATGGTGAAAAAATGGCCTTCACAAATATTAATGACAGTGAAAAAATAAAAATTGTTGAAAAAGATAATTTTAAAATTCATGATGGTCATCCTACTTTTAACAAGGATTATACAGATCCTGTTAGTGCAAAATCATTTGCTTCTGAGTTGATCAAACATGATTATAGAGATGGGTGGAAATTACCAGACATGCCTAAATAAATAATAAAAATCTAATAAATTTAAATTTTAAGAATGATGAAAATAAAATTTTTAACACTTAGCTTGCTTTTGTTTACGTTAGTATCTGTTTTTGAAACAAATGCACAAGCTACTAAAGAAGTTGCGTTGAATACATTGTCACAAGCAGAAATTGACGATGGTTGGATCTCACTTTTTGATGGTAAAACATCAAAAGGTTGGAGAGGATATAAATTAGATCATTTTCCTTCCGGATGGCAGATTGTTGACGGAACTATTCATATGATAGGTTCAGGTCGTGGAGAAGCAGGAAGTAAAGAAGGTGGTGATATCATTTATGATAAAGAATTCCAAAACTTTACTTTTAGTTTGGAATGGAAGATCTCTGAAGGAGGTAACTCAGGTATTTTTTATCTCGGTGAAGAAAAACTGGATTATATTTGGAAAACTGCACCAGAAATGCAAGTATTGGATAATCAAAAACATCCGGATGCAAAATTGGGTACAGATGGTAACCGTCAGGCGGGCTCACTTTATGACTTGATTCCTGCTAAACCACAAAATGCAAAACCTGTAGGGGAATGGAATCTAATTGAAATTACAGTTTATAAAGGAACTGTAGTCCACAAACAAAATGGCGTAATTGTATTAGAGTATCATTTATGGACACCAGAATGGAATAAACTTGTTGCTGGTAGTAAATTCCCGGGTTTAAATCCTGATTGGGCTGATGTTGCTTCAAAAGGGTATATCGGACTTCAAGACCACGGTGATGATGTTTGGTTTAGAAATATTAAAATAAAAAAACTTTAATACCTTTAAAAATGTTTATTTATAGGTCGCTTGTTTTATACAGGCGACCTATTTTTATTTAAATGTTTTATAAACTATCCCTGATAAAAACATATTATCATGCTAGTTTGATTATTTTTTAATTTACTTTGTAAAAAACCATTTTTGTGAACTATCAATCAGTTGAAAATATTTCAAAATCTTATGGCGAAAGAGTCTTATTTGAAAACCTTTCTTTTGGAATAAATAAGGATCAAAAAATTGCTCTCGTTGCAAAAAACGGAACAGGCAAAACTACACTTTTAAATATTATTGCAGGTGTTGATACTCCGGATGACGGACAAATTATTTCTCGTAAAGGCTTAAAAATAGCCTACTTATCACAAAAAGAAAATCTCGATGAAAATTTAACCATTGAACAAACTATTTTTAATTCGG
Organism: Flavobacteriia bacterium; assembly: GCA_030617765.1. Lineage (GTDB taxonomy): Bacteria > Bacteroidota > Bacteroidia > Flavobacteriales > Flavobacteriaceae > Namhaeicola. The sequence goes on from JAUWUU010000088.1 coordinate 1,457, forward strand.
ATAACGAAATATTAAAAGTAATTGAACAATACGAAAATGCTTTAAAAAATCCTGAAGATAGTGAAACCTATCAAAAAGCATTTGAATTAATGGAGCATAATCTTGCCTGGGATTTTGAAACACAATATAAACAAATTCTTTTCAAACTTAAATTAAGTGAATTAAATAAAAAAGTGTCTACACTTTCAGGAGGTCAAAAAAAGCGCTTATCGCTAGCAATTGTTTTACTAAATAAACCAGATCTTTTAATTCTAGATGAACCCACAAACCATTTAGATCTGGAAATGATCGAATGGCTTGAGTTATTCTTAATAAAAGAAAAATTAACTCTTTTTATGGTTACCCATGATCGATATTTTTTAGAACGTGTTTGTAATGAGATCATGGAATTTGATCAGGGAAACCTGTATCGTTACAAAGGTAATTATTCCTATTTTTTACAAAAAAGAGAAGAACGAATTGCTCACGAACACCTTGTTGTTGATAAAGCAAAAAATTTATTTAAAAAAGAATTGGATTGGATGCGTCGTCAACCTAAAGCTCGTACTACCAAATCAAAATCTCGTATTGATGATTTTTATAAGATCGAAGAAAAGGCTTCACAGCGAAGAAATGATCATAAAGTACAATTAGAGATCAATATGGAACGCATGGGAAGTAAGGTTGTTGAGTTGCATCATATCAACAAATCTTTTGATGAAAAAATAATTATTAGCAATTTCGATTACGTTTTTAAACGAGGAGAAAGAATAGGAATTATTGGCAAGAACGGAACTGGAAAATCGACCTTTTTAAATATCATTACCGGAAGTATTCCTGTTGATTCAGGGAAAGTTATAATCGGTGAAACAATTAAGTTTGGTTATTATACTCAAAGTGGTATTCAAATAAATGAAGGTCAAAAAGTTATTGACGTCATCAAAGAATTTGGTGAATATATTCCTTTAACTAAGGGAAGAAAAATCAGTGCAGGACAATTGTTGGAAAAGTTTTTATTTGACAATAAAAAGCAATATGACTTTGTTGAAAAATTATCAGGAGGCGAGTTAAAACGTTTGTTTTTGTGCACCGTTTTAATTCAAAATCCTAATTTTATTATTTTAGATGAGCCAACCAATGATCTTGATATTGTTACATTAAATGTTTTAGAAGATTTTCTTTTAGATTTTCCAGGAAATCTATTGGTGGTTTCTCACGATCGATATTTTATGGATAAAATTATTGATCATCTTTTTATTTTTGAAAATAATGGAAAAATATCCGGTTTTCCAGGAAATTATTCTGATTATCGAATTTATAACGATTCGAACCCGGCAATTACAGAAAATGTCAAAAAAGGAGATTCAAGAAAAATTGCTCCAATTCAAGGTAACTTATCTTATTTAGAAAAACGTGAATTTAATAAACTGGAAAAAGAGATCGCCAGTTTAGAAAAGAAAAAAACCGTCTTAGAAGCACAATTTTCTAATGATGAAATTAAACCAGAAAAGATCAATGAAACTTCTTTAAAGTTACAAGAAATTATAAATGAATTAGAGCAAAAAGAAGAGCGCTGGTTGGAAATATCTATGAAAATGGAATGATAAAACAGATCCATGATTTAATTTTGAAAATATATATAATGAGAATTTTGACCCTTATAGTTCTCCTTTTAATGGTTAATTTAAGTGTAAGATCACAGGGATTATTTAAAAAAAATAAAGATACCTATTCTTTATCTGAAAGGTGGCAAATTAACGATACGCTAACCACCCAAAAAGATTTATTCAAATTTAAATCTTATAAACCCCTTTATATTTTATTTGCAAATTATACGAATGATATCAATGAGCTGCCTACTAGTGATAACCCGGATAATGTTGTGCCAGAGCCTCTACCATTGAGTGATACAGAGCTAAAATTTCAGATCAGTTTTAAAACAATGGCATTAAAAAATATTTTTGGGCAGAAAATTGGCGGTGATATTTGGATAGGGTACTCACAAACTTCAAGATGGCAGGTTTATAATAAATCTCAATCCAGACCTTTTAGAGAAACAAATTACGAACCTGAGGTAATATTAATTGTACCCACTCCGTATAAAATTTTTGGTATTAATGGTGTTTTTGCCGGAATTGGATATAACCATCAAAGTAATGGGAGCTCTAATCCTTTATCGAGAAGCTGGCATAGAATTATCATGCAATTTGGTTGGGAAACGAATGATTTGAGTATTGTGTTACGCCCTTGGTGGAGACTTTATGAAAAACCTGAATTAGATAATAACCCGGGTATTGAAAATTATATTGGTAGAGGTGATCTTATGGTGGCGTATGAAGAAGGGAGACATGATATAAGTTTGATTGGCCGACATTCAATGCGATTTGGCGATGATAATCATGGTAGTTTACAAATGGATTATGCGTTTAGAATTTATGAATACTTAAAACTCCATTTACAGGTTTTCCATGGTTATGGCGAAAGTTTGATCGACTATAACCATAAACAAACTATCGTAGGTATTGGTGTTTCTTTGGTGGAATAGAGATTGATTAAAAATTGATATTATTACCGTTATTACAAACTTAACATTAGTGAAGTTAAAATTATACTTCAATCCGAATTACTTGTTCTTCTTTCAAAATATTTAAATTCATCAATCGTAAATAAACTTGTGCAACAGCAAGGGTATCGTTTTCGCAATATTTTGCAATCCTTTTTAAATCATCATCTTCATAATATACTTTGGCAACCTGACTACCATCAATATCTTCTTTTGGTGAATCAATTCCTAAAATATTGGTCATTAAATTTAAAGAAGTATAGTGCTTAAAATCGCCAAACTTCCACATTTCCAAGGTATCCAAATGAGGTACTTCCCATGGTTTTTTACCAAATAAATTGAGTTTTTCAGGTAGTTCAATCTTGTTAATGATCATTCTTCTGGCTATATAGGGAAAATCAAATTCCTTACCATTGTGTGCACAAAGAAGATGTTGCTTTTTACTGTAAAATTTTTCTAATAGATTTTTGAAATCAATTAAAATCTTTATTTCATCAGTTCCGTAAAAGGATTTTAATCGGAATGTTAGATCAGTAGAATGATCATCAAAAAAACCAACCGAAATACAGACAATTTTGCCAAATTCAGCCCATATACCAGCACGCTCGTAAAACTCTTCAGGGGTAAAATTTTCTTTTCGTTGGTAAAGTGTTTTTTTAGAAAATAACTCTTGTTTAACTTCTGATAAATTTGAAAAATCAGATTCTTCAGGAACCGTTTCAATATCTAAAAATAATATATTCTTTAAATTCAACATGATAACTATTTTATGTTTTATTGTTTAAAATTAAAAAAGTTAACAATAAAAATCAATAAAATTGACATACTTGAAGAAAAAAAATTAGCAGTTTATTAAAGCAATTTTATTTAAAAACATCAAACAGAGTGCTAAAATCTACTTCGTTTGATATTTTTTTATTGAAGAAACCTGTGTAATTTTCTGTTTTGTTTAACATATTTATCTTGAAATTCTTTTGAGAAGCAAATGGAGCAATTTTTTGTTTTTCTAAATATTGTGCCAGATATTCTTGTTCATATTGACCAGGAGTAGGAATAAAAAAAGCTTTTGTATTTAAGCTTTCCAGATCCATTATTGTAGAATATCCTGATCTTGCTATGATTATCTTACTTTCTAAAATAGCTTTTTGTAGATCCTTCTTCATCATAAAATTCACGATCTTAATATTCTTATTACTTATTGAAATTTCTTCATCAGAAAATATCCCTCTTATAAATATAACCTTTTTAGGATGCGATTTAAGCTTATTTAAAAGCTTCTCTTCCAGCAAACCTCTTTGTGGTTCAGGACCAGAAAGAAGCACCATTACATCATATTCTTTTACGTTATTTATCATTTCCGTGTAGGCAGGAATCTCTCTATTAAATCTACTAATCGGATTAATATATTTTATACGAATGTCTGTTTTATTGTTATGTGATAATTCACCGGCTAAATTATTTTCACCTTTATAATCCGGCACCCAACATTCATCAAATTTTGCAATAATACTTTGATGTACCTTACTGGTTATAAATGAAGTGCTTCCAGATAAAACATTTATTTGATGTGTTATGTAAACAGAAGGAATTTTATTTGATCTTACTCCAAATCGATTGTCAGAAATTATGCCCTTGATATTTTCTTTTTGAACTATTTTTTCAATGAAAAGCTGTTCTTTTTTTATTGCATTAATAATTTTAACAGAATCAAGTAAAAGACGATACTTTAATAAATTTCCATTTTTAGTATACTGAATATCATAAGAAGGAAGTTTATAGCTCTTTAATTTTGAAAATTCTTTTTGTAATAATAACAAAGCATCACCATCACTACATATTACAGGTTCAAAACCATGATTAATTAAAGTATTAATTATAGGAATACACCGAGTTGCATGACCTAAACCCCAGTTTAAAGGGGCGATTATAATTCTTTTTTTTGTTTCAAAATTGTTCTTCACTCAAAAAGTTTAACCATAAAGAGCACTAAGATTATTGCAAAATACCTAAAGAAATAAACTACAAATCAAATCCAATATCTTTTCGATAATTCATTTTATCAAAATGTATTTTTTTAATATTTTGATAGGACTGCGCTAATGCTTCTTTATAATTCTTACCAAAAGATGTGACCGCTAAAACTCTACCGCCACTGGTTATAACGCTATCCTTTTTTAAAGAAGTTCCGGCGTGAAATACTATAGAATTATTTACATTATCCAATCCAGAAATTTCTTTTCCTTTTTCATAACTTTCAGGATATCCACCTGATACCATCATCACTGTAGTAGCAGATCTATCATCAATTTCAAGGTTAAATTCATTTAATTTTTTCTCCGCTGTAGCGATAAATAAATCCACTAGATCTGATTTAATTCTTGGAATAACAACCTCAGTTTCAGGGTCACCCAATCGAACATTGTATTCAATTACAAAGGGGTCATTATTTACTTTGATCAATCCTATAAAAATAAATCCTACATAAGGAATCTTATCAGTTTTTAAACCTTTTATAGTGGGTTTGATGATTCTCTCTTCTACTTTAGCTAAGAATTCAATATCCGCAAAAGGAACTGGTGAAATTGCTCCCATACCGCCCGTATTTAATCCTTTGTCACCTTCGCCAATCCTTTTATAATCTTTGGCGTTGGGTAAAATCAAATAATTTTCACTATCCGTTAATACAAAAGAACTCATTTCAATACCATCTAAAAATTCTTCAATGACAACTTTTGAACTGGCTTTTCCAAATTTTTGCTGAGTAAGCATCTCTTCTAACTCTTTTTTGGCTTCTTGCAGATTATTTAAGATCAAAACTCCTTTACCTGCTGCCAAACCATCTGCTTTTAAAACATAAGGAGCATCTAAACTTTCTAAAAAGCCAAACCCTTTTTGAAGTGTTTCTTCGGTAAAGCTCTGATATTTAGCAGTTGGTATTTGATGACGAACCATAAATTCTTTAGCAAACTCTTTACTTCCTTCAAGTTGCGCTGCAAGTTTTTGAGGCCCAATAATAGGAATATTCTTTAATTCATTATCCGAAAGAAAAAAATCGTGAATTCCGTTTACCAAAGGATCTTCAGGACCGACAATAACCATATTGATATTATTTTCTAAAACTACTTTTTTTATTGCTTCAAAATCATTTACAGATAATTGTAAGTTAATCCCAATGTTTTTTGTTCCGGCATTACCGGGTGCAATAAATAACTGTTTTAGATGATCACTTTGAACAATTTTCCATGCTAATGTGCTTTCTCTCCCTCCTGATCCTAAAATAAGAATATTCATATGTTTATAATTATTAATTTTTATCTGTTATACTCGCCTGACGGTGAGGTAAGTGTAATTTTTATATATTCATTTCCATTTGCGACTATATTTTTAGTCATGAAAATTTTATTTATTTTAATTTAATAGGCTTTTTCTTCTTTTATAAAGCCATTTAAAACTGTTTGTCCGATTATTTTTAAATCTAATAAAAATGACCAGTTCTCAATATAATAAATATCAAGTTTAACGCGATTTTCCATATCCTCTTTTTTTTCTACTTCTCCTCTATAACCTGTTACTTGTGCCAAGCCGGTTATCCCTGGTTTTATAAAATGTCTAACCATAAATTTATCAACAACTTTGGCATATTTTTGCGTTTGACTTAACATATGGGGACGAGGTCCAACGGTACTCATATCTCCAATCAATACATTATAAAACTGCGGTAACTCATCAATACTGGTTCTACGTATAAATTTACCAACTTTAGTTACTCGATTATCTCCTTTTGTTGCTTGAATTATATCAGATTGATTATTTATATACATCGACCTATATTTATAACAAACAAACTGATCTCCATTTAATCCATCTCTAATCTGTTTAAAAAAAACAGAACCTTTTGACTCTGATTTAATAAAAATAAATAATAATGGTGTTAGCCACGATAATACAAAAATAATAATAAAAAGAGAGAGTATAATATCTGTAAATCGTTTGATAAACTTATTAACCAGATCATCAAAAGGGATTTTACGAAGTGATAAAACAGGAAGGTAATCAAAGTATTCAACTACCATTTTTGTAGTATAAATATTCTTGGCATCAGGAAGCAACTTTAGAATAATTAGATTATTATCTGCAAAATCTATATATGTTTCGATCTGACTTTTTGTAAGATCAGATATTGAACAATAAACCTCATCTACACTATCATTTAACAAATAATCAAAAGAAGAGGAAATTGATCCCAAATAATTTGAGTTATTTGTTTTTTTATCACAGAAGTAGCCTAAAATATTATAGCCCAATTCAGGATGTTCATAAAAAAATTCAGTGATTTTCTCAACGCTTTTGTTAGATCCTACAATGACTACATTTCTAAAATTTCCTCCCCCAATTCTATATTTTTTTAAAGCATACAAATAAAATGTTCTAAAAACGGTAATGGCTACAAAGATATATGCCAAAACCTTTATATGATCAACAGAATTTATTTCTGTATTTGTTAAACTGAAGTAAGCAAAATAAACAAAAGTAAAAATTATAAACTGTAGTATCAATCGGGATATTACATCTACATTTTTATTATATCTCCCAATATTATAAAAATTAAGATGGTAGGAAATAATTAGCCAACTAAAATTTACGTATACTATTTGCCAAAACCCTGAATAAGATTCATTAAAAAACAATCCTAAAAATAAATTAATAATAATAAGATTTGCTATTATTGAAATAGGTTTGATGTATATGGAGTAGCGTTTGTTTGACATTTTAAAACTATAAAAGTCTTTTTTGCTCTATAAAATGTCCAATTTTAATTGCAATTATAGGGAACAGAACAAAAAACATAATTCCTTTTTGGCGTACCAAAATAGATTCCGTAAACATAACAAGTATAAAAATAAAAACAACGGAGAATAGAAGAAAGTTTTTGTTATTCTTAGCATTTAAAAAAAAAACATAGAAAATATAGATCAATAAAAGAAAGCCTATAACACCTAATTCAATTAATGTTTGGGCATATTGATTATGAAAATTATAACTTAAATATCCACCGTTTTCTTCCCATTTCTTCCCTGTATATAATTTATAGGACTTATATCTTTCATTTAATAGAGCTTGTCCGTTATTAAGGCCTACTCCTAAAAATGAATTGAAATTGTCATTTTTTTCAATATCATAAAAAGCTCTGAGTTGAAAAAGTCTTAAGTTTAAACCATTCCATAAGTATGTATCTCCAAATTCATTTTTAGAATACACTTCTTTTACTTTTTCAATATTTAATATTTCATCAAATCTCTTTGAAATATTATTATTTGATTTAATTATAAATAAAGTTAATAGACTCATTATTAGTATTATTGATAGAGTTAATTTTTGAGTTTTAAATTGTAAATTAAAGGAAGAAAACCCTACAATAATTGTGGTAATGAATAGTAGAACAGCTATTAATTTAGAACTTAATAATAGTATATAAAAGAATAGTACAGTTAAAGTTATATAGTCAATAATTTGTATTTTTTCTTTCTTTTTTATGAGGAGGTAAAGGTTAAAAAGAAAGATCATTAAATACAGAATAGAAATATAAATAGCATTTGTGAATAAAGGAGAGGCTAATTTATGATAGTAGAACTCCGTTATTTGTTGAGTTGAATTAAATCTAAAGAAGGCCAATAGAATAGTTCCAAAAGAAATAAATGCAAATACTATTCCAACATACTTAAAGATTAGATTATACTTGATTTTTGAATTAAAAAATGATAACCAAACGGGTATAAGAATAAAAGGAAGAAAACCAATCAGTTTTGAAAAGGATCTTTCAATATTTTGAGACCATATTAAAGAGATCACTGCAAAAACAAAAAAAAGTAAAAAACTATAAAAATTGATTTTTTTAAATTTTATTTTTTTCTTAATTGATAAGAAAACAGTATAAACGCCAATCAAAATTAATGTCTTACTAATCCAATGTTCTCTAAATAAAAGAGAGATAAGTAATAGAAATAATAATATTGTATTAAAACTTTCGGTAGTGGGTTTAAAATTTATAAGATAAATAGATAATTCTGATATGAGATAAGAAAGAATTAATATGATGATTAAAATGAGAATATATTCTATAGTTTTTAATTTATGAACATAAATTGGTTTTTCTAAATAAATATAGGGATCATATTCTATATTTTTATTTGGTGACAGTTCTATTTTTATCAGATTTGATTTCTTTTTAAGGATATTTATTGAAGGATGAGCAATAAAGTTAGTGAGATCTATATCAATTTTTTTATTGACGAGGTTTATAAATATTTGATCAATCGTGATTGTGTCTTTTATCTCTCTGTCAAAATTTATTCGGATTAATTTTGGATTGTCTTTGGTGAAGTATTTAAATTTAGCAGAGTTATTCTTTACAGGCGCATGAGTACTGTGGTCTTTGGAGTAAGGAGAAATAGTATTGATAGAATCTGAATAATATAATTGTAATTTTGTTCTATCCAGATTGGGGTTGTTACCGAAATTTATCTGTACTGTTAATAAATCATTGTAATAATTAACTTTTTTACTAAGATCAACAAAACACAGTAAAAGGATAAACAATATAAAAGAAGCTGTAAAAACAAATATCTTTATTTTCTTGAAACTCATATTAACTGTTCGTATTTTCTATTGATCGTTTTCCA
>JAUWUU010000130.1 GCA_030617765.1 Flavobacteriia bacterium
GTACCGGGTTTAATATTATTACTACTCCAAATATTGTTCCAATTTTTAATTTGGTCTACAGAAACACTTGGAAATTTTTGAGAAATTAACCACAGTGAGTCACCACTTTTTACAACATAGGTTGTATACTTATCTTTTGAAATAGCTTGTTTGCTACTTTTTGTTGTTGTTTTTGTAGATTTATTGCTACTTGCCATAGGTTTTCTAGGATAAATAGTCAGTCGTTGTCCAACCCTAAGATTGTTGTTTTTTAAACCATTCCATCTTTTAATACTACTCACTGAAACGCCATATCTTTTTGCAATTTTACCTAAATAGTCGCCGTTTCTTACACGGTATCTTATTCTGTCGCTTGCTTCAACATATTTTGGCAATGGTTTTTCACGTTTGGCATCATCTGCTTTTGCATAAGCATAGATCATTTCCTCATTTGCTACAAAAGCACCAGCCATAAAGTTGGGTAGCCTTAAAGTATAATTCCTATCCTTTACAAAAGGAATAATTTTTAATTTATATTGTGGATTTAAGAAACTGATCAATTCTTTATCCGTTTTTAAAAGGCGATTAATTTGTTCAAACGAAACTTGTTGTTTTACAAAAATTGTATCGGTTTCAAAAAAGTTTGTCAGTACATTTTTTGGATAAATCTGGTGTTGATCAGCATATTCAAAAATATAAAGCGTAGCGTAAAAAGCTGGTAAATAACCGGCAGTTTCTCTTGGTAGATATTGACGAATATTCCAATAATTTGTTTTTCCGCCAGAGCGTCTAATCGCTTTTGAAACATTTCCGGGTCCAGAATTATAAGCGGCCAATGCTAAATCCCAATCATTAAAAATATTATATAACTTACTTAAATATTTACAAGCAGCTTCGGTTGATTTAATTGGATCATTACGTTCATCTACATAAGAACTTACTTTTAAATCGTAATATATTCCTGTAGTATACATAAATTGCCACAAACCCTTTGCACCAACTCTTGAAGTTGCAGTTGGTTTTAACGCGGATTCAACAATAGCTAAATACTTAATTTCAAGAGGAATGTTGTATTTGTCTAAATGCTCTTCAAACATTGGAAAATAATAAGCAGCTCTCCCCATTAGATCTGCCAAAGTATTTTTTCTGTTCTTTAAATAGTGCTTGATAATTCTTTCAAGTGAAGGGTTGTACTCTACATGAAAAGGAGTTTGGCTGTTTAAAAAGGCCAGCCTTTGTTTTAAAGTATCAGTAGGTAGATCTTCAATCACAATATTTTTTAGGCTATCGATCTCAACAATCAGACTCGTTGAATCTTGTATTGAAGAATTTTCCCATGAAGACATCCATTTTTTATCAATCTCTGAAGCAGCAGAATAATCGATGATTGCAATCTTTTTCCCCAATACTTCTAATGAATCTGTATGTAATGTGTCTATATTAGAATAGGCTACATTATCTTTTATAACCTTATCTGAGTTTTTCAAAATTGAATCAATAGTTTTATTGTTTTTTTGAGAAAAACTGACAAGGGTTGTAAAAAATAGTAATATAGTTAGAATCTTATGCATTTATTTAATAATTTCTGTTTGTTATTGTCAACCTTGTTATAAACTGCTAAACTACTATATTTATTTTATTAGAGGGTTTTTTTTATTCTTATTAGGGGATATATTTGTTATAATTCTATAAGATTACTGATGACATCGTGGATTCATATAAATATATTGGTGTCGTTTTTTTATTCTAATGAGTTTATTTCTGATGTATTGAGCTTGTAATTAGAGGTTTTAAACTATGTGATCATTTATCCAATTAATGATCTCTTCAACTGCATCTTTTTTAATAATATCATTATGCAATTCATGGTAAGCACCTTCAAATAATTTTAAGTCAACAACTTTACCCGCATTTTCTGCAAATTCTTCAGAAGCTTTATGGCTGGTCAATCGATCACCTGTACCGTGCATTAACAGCATGGGAAGATTTAATTTTTTGGCATTACTTATTGCCCATTCACCGCTTTCAATAAATAATAATGAGAAATTAGGACTTACTTTATCATGGTTTAAAGGGTCATCACTGTATGCCTCAACGGCTTTTTTGTCCCGCGAAACTGCATTAACATCTAAACCACTATCCATTATTAGACCAGGATAAATATTTAATAAAACCTTAGCGATACTCATTTTCCATTTTGGTGGCTCAAAGGCTAGTTTTAAAAAAGGGCTAGTTGCAGTTACACCCGTTAAATTATTTTTTCTGCGTAATACATAATTGATCACAACATTACCGCCCATACTATGACCGTATAAAAAAGTTGGTACATCACTAAAAATTTCATAAGATTTTTTTAACAATTCTTCAACACTATCCAACACTTCATTAAATCCGGGATTATGACCTCGTTTACCTTCTGTTTTACCATGCCCAAAATGATCAAAAGTTATAACAGCGATAGAAGCTTTGTTTAATTGTGGAATGACATATTTTGAATAGCGACTGGAGTGTTCACCCATACCATGGACTAAAACTACTGCGGCTTTTACAATTTCTGGTTTAAAAAATTGACCGTAAAACTTTGTTTTGTGTAGTATGAAATTAAATTCTTGATGATTCATTTTTAATGTATTTACAATCAAATCTATTAAAAGTGTAATTTATTCAATTAGAATGTTAAAAAAAACTAATAACTTACTTTAAAAAATGCAGCATATCAAATTTTACAATTGATACTTTAAAAAGGGGTATTTTTAAATATAAATGTAATTTTATGTATAATATATTTTGTATATTTAGGTAGATTTTTTAAGCTATAAGTTATGAGAAATACTACATCAAATAATAAAGGTAAAAAACCTAAAAAACTTGAAAAAAAGATTCTTTCAAGTATGGAATTAATACATCCTTATGTAAAGCAAAGATTAAAAGTTGGAGAAAATATGGGGATTCTCCCAAAAAATATGTTCAAACCTAATGGGATAATTGACGAAGTTGTTTTAAAAATTTACGAAAGCAATGTAAATAATGATGTTGATCCATATCAATTACATTTAATGATGTTTACTTTAGCAAATAAAAGAATATTTAACTTGTTTGAGAGTGAAAAGTGGCACAAAGATTCTATAAGTACTAAAATATTATTAGAGGAAGAGTTAAAACTGTTAGAGGAAAAATTTACAATTGATGCTGATTTTGATTATATAATGAATGAGGAATTAGATGATATTTCATATCACCAAGATAAAGAAGAATCTCACCTTTTACAATCAGATGAAGTACAACAAAATGTGACCGATTTTTTAGAACTTAAAGAAAATATATTTTATAAAAATGCAGGTAAACAGGATGCTTTACGTAAAATGTACAGAATTCTGCCACTTCAAACATCAAATGTAATGGACTTGTATGTTTTAGGTAAGTTGAATTATCAAGAAATTGCGACAATTTTAAATGAAGATATTGTAGAAATTAAAAATATTATAAGTTTTGTAAAGGAAAACTTTAAAAAACATCTTCTTTAATGAGAAATTGTTAATTAATTACTGAAATTATTATAAAATATGATATTTTCTTTTGTTGTTTAATTTTTTATGATAGCTTTGCATTCAAATATAAGTGAAGCGATAGAAAATTTCATTTTTCACTATTTTAATTTTACGATGCAAACACAAACATATATACTTAAAGATTTTTTGAAATCAATTCTTGATTCAAATAGTATTGTTGTTTTTCCTCACCGCCGTTACCGTCGCCCGTAAGGGTTATTATTATTTTTTTGAGATCAGGTGTGTCCGTCTCAGTATTCAAAAACATATTTCAAAATATTTACGAAACAGTAATTAGATAAATACTATACAATGGAAATTGTTATAGCAACAAATAAACATATAAAATACGCTGAAATTATTTCAGAAACCATAGATATATCTGCCCAAGACAGAGGAACAGGTATTGCAAAAAGAACTCCTGATTATATTAAAACAAAGATCAATAATGGTAATGCTGTTATTGCACTTGACGGGAAAAGATTTGCTGGTTTTTGTTACATCGAGACATTCAGCAATAAGAGTTATGTGGTTCACTCCGGCTTAATTGTTCATTTTGATTATAGAAAACAAGGCTTGGCAAAAAAGATTAAAACCAAAGTTTTTGAATATTCTAAAAATAAATATCCAAAAGCCAAAGTTTTTGGAATAACTACCGGATTGGCTGTAATGAAAATTAATTATAGTCTGGGATACAAACCTGTTACTTTTTCTGAAATTACAGATGATCCTGATTTTTGGAAAGGTTGCCAAACCTGTAAAAATTATGATGTTTTGAAGCGCACTGATCAAAAGATGTGTTTATGTACCGGAATGATGTACGATCCAAAACATGAAGATGAGATCAAAGACCATCCTTATGACAAAAATATATTGAGTAGATTAAAAAGGATTAAACAAAGTCTATTTTTAAATAAAGGGAAAAAAGAAAACAGCAATATTAAAAATACATTACTTCCATTGTTTTATTGGAAGAAAAATTAACAATTATGAAAAAATTAGTTTTAGCATATAGTGGAGGTTTAGACACTTCATATTGCGCAAAATATTTATCTCAGGATAAAAAATTTGAAGTTCATGCTGTAAGTGTTAATACAGGTGGATTTGACAAAAAAGAAATTCAATCTATTAAAGAAAAAGCATTACAGTTAGGAGCTACTTCCTACAAATCAATTAATGCTGTTCAAACTTTTTATGATAAAGTTGTAAAGTATTTAATTTTTGGTAATGTCTTAAAAAATAATACTTATCCACTATCTGTTAGTGCCGAAAGAATAATTCAGGCTATTGAAATTGTAAAATATGCTAAAAAGATTGATGCTCAATATATAGCTCATGGTAGCACAGGTGCTGGAAATGATCAAGTGAGATTTGATTTGATCTTTCAGACTTTGGCTCCAGAAATAAAAATTATTACACCTGTTAGAGATCATAAACTTGCAAGACATCAGGAGATAGAATATTTACAAAAAAATGGAATAAAATATTCATGGGAAAAAGCAAAGTATTCTATCAATAAAGGTCTTTGGGGAACAAGTGTTGGAGGTGAGGAAACTTTAAGTTCTCATTTACCTTTACCTAATGATGCTTATCCCAGTCAGTTACAATCAACAGAACCAAAAGATATTGTTTTAAGTTTTGAGAAAGGAGAATTAGTAGCAATTGATGGTAAAATTGACAGTATGGTAAAAAATATTGAAATATTAAACGAGTTGGCTTCGAAATATGCTATCGGTAGAGATATTCATGTTGGAGATACGATTATTGGGATTAAAGGTAGGGTTGGTTTTGAAGCTTCTGCTCCATTGATTATTATTAAAGCACATCATTTATTAGAAAAACATACGCAAACTAAATGGCAACAACACCATAAAGAACAGTTGGGTAACTGGTACGGCATGTTATTGCACGAAGGCCAATATCTTGATGAAGTGATGCGAAATTTTGAAGTTTTTTTAGAAGATACTCAAAAATATGTATCCGGTGAGGTTTTTGTCAGTTTACATCCTTATAGATTTACACTGAATGGAATTTCATCAAAACACGATCTAATGGATTCATCTTTTGCTAGTTATGGGGAAAGCAATGAGGGATGGACAGCCGATGATGCCAAAGGATTTATAAAAATCACTGCCAATCAAGGTAAAATATTTAATCATGTAAATTCTTAAAAGATGATCAAAACAGGAATTATTGGTGGTGCTGGTTATACAGCTAGTGAATTGATCAGAATTTTATTGAATCATCCTAAAACAGAATTGGCTTTCGTTTACAGCACCTCAAATGCAGGAAATAAAATTAGCGATATTCATCAGGATCTGGAAGGGGATCTGGACTTAAGATTTTCAGATACGATCATGGCAGATATTGATGTGTTATTTTTGTGTTTAGGTCATGGAAATTCGAGTAAATATTTACATGAAAATAAATTCTCAACGACTACTAAGATCATTGATCTAAGTAATGATTTCAGATTAGAAGATGATAAAATTTTTGAAAATAAAGAATTTGTTTATGGCTTACCCGAAATGAATAAAGAGGCAATTAAAACAGCTGATTATATTGCAAATCCCGGGTGTTTTGCTACGGCAATTCAGCTTGCAATTTTGCCTATGGCCAAAGCAGGATTAATTAAGAATGATATACATGTAAATGCAACTACCGGTGCTACTGGTGCAGGAACAAGTTTATCAAAAACCACTCATTTTACATGGCGTGATAATAATTTC
>JAUWUU010000054.1 GCA_030617765.1 Flavobacteriia bacterium
TATGCTTAACTTACTTTCAACTTTTATATCTACAAGCTCATTTCCGGTAGTTTCTTTTTTCTTAAAATCTTTATCCGAAAGCTTAAACTTTAGTTTTAGTTCATCCAAAAGTTTTGCATTAGGATGCTTAAATCCATTCGGGTCACCATATTTAAAGATCGATCTAAAAGAGCCTTTTTTTGGAGCATCATTTATCCATTCTGGTTCAAAATTACTTTTTATTGCCATTGTTTTCTATTAGTATTTATTAGTCTGCTTATCTTTTATTCCGGAATTCTTAGTATCTCTTCCATCTTTCCGATTTCTAAGTCCATTTTTTCATTATCCCAGTCAAATTCTTTTGCTACAAGATTTGCAACTTTCTTTATTGTTTCATTACCGGGATTCCCTAAAAGTGCAATACCGGTTCTACGTAACATAATATCTGGTAAAGTAAGGGCCATTTCATTTTTAATAGCAAATAACACTTGTGCCAAATTTTCACCATCGGTATTTAGTGGTTCTAACAAAGTTTTATCATTATTTGCTATTGAAAATATTTTATCAATTTCGGTACCATAATTCTTTGCTAAATATTCAATCTGTTCAGGAAGAAAATCAGCATATTGCTTTTGCTTTATCTTTACAAACTCATTAAAATTTTTAATGTTACTAACATCGAGATATTGATTTTCTGAAATTGATCTTTTCTTCGGAAATTTTAAAATATTCAATGCCTTATCAATTGCTTTTTCAGCCAACATCCTACTTGTTGTAAATTTACCACCTTCAACAGTTATTAAACCTTCTATTCCATTTTTCTTTTCACCGGTAATTTCGTATTTTCTTGAGGTATTGTAAACATCTTCTGTTTGATCTTCAACCAAAGGTCGCAATCCACCATAAGTGTATAAAATATCTTTATATTTAATTTTCTCCTTATCTCCAAACGACTGATTCACATCATTTAACAGCTCTAATATTGCCTTTTTAGTAACTTTATAATCATCGGGTTTACCAATATATTCTTTGTCGGTTGTACCAATTAAAGTATGGTTTCTATATGGAACTAAAAAAAAGTGTTTCCCCTCAGCTGTTGATCCTGTAAAGATATATTTATCTACCAGTTTTTTGGTTATAAAATGAATACCTTCAGATCTTCTTAACACCTGATCGTCAACATTTTCTTTGGCTTTGTCTAAAACGATATCTGCCCACGGTCCTGCACAATTTATTACCAATTTAGCGTTGATATCATAGCTTTTTCCGGATAGTTCATCTTTTACTTTTATCCCTTTTATCGTTTTACTCTTCACATTATCTTCTATAATAAAACCATCCACTTTAGTGTAGTTAGCTACATGTGCACCATACTTTATAGCCGATTTTATAAAAGCAAGCGTTAACCTTTCGGGCGAATGGCTGGAGCAATCATAATACAACTGGGCACCAACCAGATCTTTTTTAATTGCATTTGGAATTATATTTTTTACTTCTTCAGCAGAAACGCTTTTATGAGAGGGCATTTTTTTACTCTTGTCCCATAGTCGATTTTTATCAAATGAAAACAACTCATATAATAACATTCCGATTTTCATCGTGAAATTTGAGACTTTTGCATTTTTATAAATTGAAAACAAAAAGGGAATAGGGTGAATAAAATTGGGTGCAATATTAGTAAGAATTCTTCTTTCTTTAAGTGATTCTCTTACCAAAGCAAACTCATACGTTGAAAGATAGCGCAAACCACCATGAATCATTTTTGAAGTAGCAGCAGAAGTTTCTGCGCCAAAATCTGATTTTTCTACCAATGCCACTTTTATTCCGCGTGAGGCTGCCTCATATGCTACAGTTGCTCCGGTAATACCGCCACCTATTACAATCAGATCAAACTGTTGACCTTGATAATTATCGATAAATCGATTCATATAACTACTGGTTTTAGTTTTCATTTTCCCAAATTTTTAAACTGATCAACATCATTTGTTTGATATTTTTTTTGATATTCATTTTATCATTTAAAATTGAATTTTTCAATTTATTATAAAATGTTATGGATAAAGTTTTAGTTTTTTTTATTTTAAAATAAAGTAAACACTCTTTGAAGTAAATTTCTGCCAAATCATTATAAAGCATTTTTGCAATGGTATTTTTACTAAACTTTATTAAAAGTAATTGAAGATTCCAATCATAAAGGGCAAATTCTTCACTAGTAGATTTTAGATCAGGAGCACTATCAAGCATACTAATAATTTCTTTTTCATTTTGTAAAATCGCTATTAAAGCAAGGTCCGGTAAGATCAAAACTCTAAATTCTAACCAATCTCTTACCAATGTATTTGTTGAAAGTTCATTATTAATTACCAGTGACTTTAAAATTCCTAAACCGCCATTTTCCAAATAATCATTTATAATTGTAGGCCTTCCGTGCTTAATTGTTATCCAGCCATCTCTTGCCAAACGCTGTAGAACTTCGCGTAAAGTTGGTCTTGTAATCCCTAATAAGGCAGATAATTCTCTTTCTGGCAATAGATTTTGTCCAACTTCCCACTTTTCACTAATAATTGCCTTAATTATTTCATGTTCGGCAAATTGTGCCGGTTTAATAAATTTTTCTTGTCTATTCATATATTAGTGGTAAGAGGTCTGACCACAAAGATATTTAATATTTTTTTCCTGACAAACATATTATCAGTTTTAATAAATTTTTAAAAAATTATTTTGAATAGTTGTAGTATAAAAATGAATTAAAATCCTTTGATCAAATTATTTTGAAATCATTTATTATCTAAAGTCATTTTCGCAATGTAGTATTATCACATTGTAGCATCAAAATTTTTGGAGTATCTAGTCAAGTGGATCAATCCTTCCTTTGTAATACAGTGAAAATGTTTTTTCACCATCCTTTACAAATTCATTCGTTAAGAAATTCCAATGACCATAATTTAAATTATAGGAAGGAAGTGTAATAATATACCCATTATCATACGTACTGTAAGGATCTTCATAAAACAATTCAATCTTAAGATTTTGACCATTTTCACCCTTAGTGATCCAGTCAAAGTTATAACCACCTTCCCAGTTATAGATCATGCCGGCATCATAAGTTCCAATATCAAGATTATCATTCCAGGCATAAGTTGCTTCAATTGGGTTATTTCCTGAAACGGGAAATAATTTTATTAAATTGGGATTCTCTGCCCCTTCAATATCATCCAAAATTCTTATATAAACTGTTCCGCCCGTACCTGTAGCATCATACCAGTATGCCGAATTGTATAAAGGCATTTCTTTTCCATCCAAAATATATTTATTATTAGTTAAAGAAACTTCGACAGTTATTGAAGATGTATCAGAACCACCACTATTTGTTACTGTCTGGGTTATTGTATAAGAATGATCTTCAAAGAATACTATACTTGTTTGATCTGGCATAATTGAGTAATCGCCTCCAGTCACATCATAAACAACATTACTTGCTTCATTTGAATCATCAATAATACTAACCTTATCCCATTGAACAGGATTAATATCACTCAAAGAAAATCCTGCTGTTGGTGGATCTTTATCAGTTGATGAGCAACTGATAAACACCACAACAATTAAAGAAAATAAAAAATATTTAATTCTGATTCTCATTAAAGATCAAATAGATTTATCTATATAAGTATGCAAATATAAATATTTTTAATTTTATCGTTTTGTTTGCGTCATATTATCTGCAACTACAATGATATATTCTGCTATAGCTTCCTTTTCTTCTTTAGTCATTTCATCCCATTCAGATTGCATCACGGTTGTGACAGATTTAATATCTAAGCCTAGTTGAATTTTATTGATCCACCAAATAATTCCCTGATCATTATTAGAATGATAAGAACCATCCATATGAAAAAGCAAATCACCTTTTTTAAAATTCTTTAATGAAAAATGTGCCATTGTTGCATCTTTTGCCGCTTGAGCAGTTTGAATATTTAACATATTTGGTGGTACATGATCCCCCATCTTGCTAGCCATCTCTGCATATGCTTTAACAGTTGGATCAAAATATTTTTCTAGATCTGGTCCGATCATTGCAAGCGCTTCTGGACTTAATTTCTTTAGCGCATCCATTCCTCCTTTATTGATCATTGATGCGTATCTACGAGGAATATTTGTTGCAATAAAACGTAAATTTTTCTCCTTAGCAAATTCAACCAAAGGCTTATAATCAGTTTTATAATTCCCCCACATTTGTGTCATTTCTGGCATCATTTTCTTTTCTTCATAAAAACCAGCTAAATATTCATTCATTACCAATTGATTACCATTTTCAAACATTTCAGCACCAAAAAATAATTTTTCTCCTTTAATTTCGTAAAAACTTTTTGCCATTTCAATTTGCATCCAGTGAGAGATAGGATTGGTATGATATTCTCCAAAAAATACCATATCGCTTTTAGCTAAATCTTTGATCATTTTATCATAATCTGCTATTTTTCCTTTATTGTTAAACAACTGATAAGCCGGTTTACCTTGTGAAAATGTTAAATTTGCAAGCATTATAATTGCAATTAAACTGAGGATGATTTTTTTCATTGTTATTATTTTATAGAGTTATTAATTTTAAAAATATTTTTAGTGCGTTGGTCTTCCCGCAGGTCTTTTTGATTCGTATAAGGCTTTGCGCGGAATTAATTTAGCCGTAACATCTCCTTCATTTACCGTAATACTTAATGGTGATTTCAAGGCTGGTAAAGAGCCTTTCATTATGTTTTTAGCTGAATCTCCTTCAAAACCTAAATAGCCATATTTACCATAATGCAGTAATTTACTCGATAATGCTATGATCGATGCCTCGGAATTTGAACCAACAAATCCTATACTTTGAGCATTGTTTTTAGGATTTGGAATTGCATAAACTAAAGCTCCTGATTTTGATAAATTAATTATTGATTCCATTTCAGCTTGAGCAAAAGATTCTTTATATACTGTTTGTAATGATTTATTATAGTATTTATTTTCATAACCTAAAATCCAAACTGATTGATCGATTGGCATATGTTTTAAGCTATTATCAGTAACAATATTTACTACTTTACCTTGCGCTTCTTGTGTAGCTTTCCATGTATTTGCCATTTCTTGATAAGCTATTTTATGTTTGCTGATTGCAGGAATAATAATTGTCAATTTTTTATTGCCAAATACTTGAGATAATGAAGCGGGAACCTCTCCTCTATCAACTCTTCTCATCAAATTAAATTGTGGATCAATTTCAATTTTTAATGGCTTCTGAGATAGTTCTACCGTATAATTTTGTGATTTGCTATTCATAGCCAACTTTTTCCAAACAACCTGATTATTTCCTTCAGTAAAGATAGCAACAGGAACATTCATATTGAATACATCTTCTTTTTGAATTTGATTTAAAGTAAAAGACAGTTTATTTTCACTTGATCTTACATTTGTGATTTTTAATGTGGGCGCCCCTTTTCTATCAACCCATTGTGCAAAAAAAGTATTGAGATCTTTACCTGTAATTTTTTCAAAGCTATTTTGAATCTCTGGAAAAGAAACTTTTTTATATATATAATCGGTATAAAATTTTTGATAAGCTTTAATAAAAGCTTCATCACCAAACTCATATCGCAACATATTATTTAACATCAACACTTTGCCGTAACCTATAGCTTCTTCAGCAGAATTATTTCTGTTTAAAAACTGATTTATGGGAAAATCATTTTCATCATTTACATAGTCAGTAAATTTTTGTAATGTATTTCTACGATAAGTAGCACCACTACCCCGTTGTTCCTGCATTAAATGATCTGCCATATAAGCTGTAATTCCTTCACACCAATTCCCTTTATTATAATCAACATAAACACTGTTTCCCCAATAATTATGTAATAATTCATGTGGATATGATGAATAAAGAATCCAAGGAAAACGAATAACCTTTTCGCCCAAAAGTGTAAAAGATGGCATTCCATATCCTGTTTCCCAAAAATTTTCAACCAATGCAAATTTTGTATATGGATATTTACCAATTAATGTTTCATACATATGTAAAAAACCACTGGTAACATTTAAATATCTATCTGCCAATTCTTTATCAGGAGTTCTTAAAAAGGCTTGCACCTCAACTTTTCCTGCCATTTTTGAATATTCTGTCCATTTTGCAGCTGTCAGATATATCTCATCCATTGGCTCGGGCGAATCATAAATAATTTCTTTGGTATTATCAATTACTTCATTCTTTGTGCGTTTACCTTGTGAAACAACGGACCAGTCTTTATCTATTTGAACTTTGAGCTTAAAAGTAGTAAGCAATTCATCATTGAATTTAGGTAGCCAATAAGTTGAATTTGCCATATAAACTCCATTCTCTGATATTACACCTTTGGTTTCACTAAAACCTCTGGAATATTCTGCAGCAGATTCTTTAATTTCATCTTTAACCAACCCTTTATAATAGATTGTGAATGAATTATCATTTGATTTACTAAATTCTAACTTGTATTTGTTAACATAAAAATTGGTAATTGTATCATTATTTACCAAATTTTCAATTTTTGCGCCAATTATTTTATCAATTTTTAAGTTCTTATTTAAATAAAATTCTACACTTTTATTTACAATTAAAGAATTGGGAAGCGTAATGTAATCTATAATTTCAAGAAATGATTTTGATACATCTATATTTGCTTCAATTTCTTGATGTTCATATTGAGTTTGAGCATTTATCAATTGACTAAAGATCAAGAAAATGCTAATTAAAAAAAATGAATAATAATGTTTCATTGTGTAATTAAATTTAATCATATTTATTATTCGGCAAATTTAAATTATTTTTTATTTTTTACTCATATTGTTCTTCATAATTTTAAAAAATAATAATTTACATCAATCATTTTTAAAATTTATATTACTTTTAAAGCCTGATAATCTTTGATCAGATCAACTAACCTAAATCACACATAATGAAAAACATATATTATATACTTACTTTTGTTATCATTACTAGCTTATTATCCTGTTCAAGCTCACAATCTTTTAATAATTTTTACAATAATCATAAAAATGACAATAATGTTAGCTCTTTTCAAGTACCGAGCTACCTTCGCTCATTATTAAAAAATGCTTCTCCTGAATTAAATGATATCTTTAAAAATGTAAAAGACTTCAAATCAATTTCATTTACAGATTGCTCCCCGGACCAAAGTCAGCAAATTAATGACGAAATAAATATGATCACAAAAAACTATACTGATGTTCTTCGCAAAAATACCGAAGAAAAAAAATCTTTGGTTTCTGTAAAAGAAAAAGGTGATGTAATCAAAGAAGTTATCATTCACAACAACAGAAACAACAATCATACTATTCTATTCTTAAAAGGTAATTTTGATCCTGAAAGAATTCAAAAATTAGCCAATAAAAATGAATTAGAAGATCTATATGATATTGATCTTTAATTTCACTACTAAAAAATAATTAAAATGATCAAAAAACTACTTTTTTTTATATTATTTACTAGTGCAATTAATATCAATGCTCAAGTATTAAATATTGAACACCTTCGTATTTCAAATGATACTTTAGGATTTGCAGGCTCAATAGGTGTTAATCTGCAATTGATAAAAAACACAAGAGACATTTTTATATTTGGCAACACTATATACTTACAATATAGAAACGGAAAACATCTTGTATTTCTAATTAATAATATTTCTTATAAAAAGATCAATGATGACGATATTATCAATAAAGGTACTATGCACCTTCGTTATAATTATAAAATAACTGATATCCTTACTCTGGAAGCATTTGGGCAATTACAGTACAATACAATTTCAAAAATTGAAATGCGGCAGCTTATTGGTGCTGGTACGCGCTTTAAAATCACTGATAAAGAAAAATACAAAGCTTATCTGGGTACCATTTTAATGCATGAATACGAAAAAATTGATAATGATCCTTCTATTTATAACAGGGATTATAGATTTAGTGGTTATTTATCATTTAGATTTTTCCCAACAAAGAATTTTATATTTACCAGTACCACATTTTACCAACCCAGGATAGATAAATTTAGTGATTATCGTATATTTAGCCAAAACTCAATCTCTTTAAAAATTATAAAAAAATTAGCACTTCAGTTAACATATTCGATAAGTTATGATACTTTTCCGGCAGAAGGAATTCCAAAAACTCAATATCAATTACTCAATGGTTTAGTTTATACTTTCGATTAAATTCACTTTAAAACCTGAGACTCAGGTTTTAAATAAAAAATGTAATTTATTATCTGTTTTTACTTCAACTTTTTGATAATCAGAGTTGCAATATTTATTTCAATTTATTTTTAGATTTTTCATCGTTCTTTTGATGATAAAATCACCTCCCCATTTACCGTGATTTTGCATTAAAATTACAATATAAAAAAAAATATTGCGTTGTATAAACTCATAAGTTTTTATTTAATAAAACTTGGGAAAATTGTTATTGTTAAAGAAAAAAACTCTCAATTAATTTAGAGAGTTTTTTTTATTTAAAAAACTCCCTGTTTACCGTGATTTTACACTCAAATCACAATATAAAAAAATAATTGTCGTTGTATAAACTCATAAGTTTTTTATTTAATAAAACTTGGGAAAATTGTTATTGTTAAAGAAAAAAACTCTCCAAAAAAAGGGGAGTTTTTCGTTTTTATAACATGTCAAAAAAATACATTAATCTTGTATTACAACCACCAGAGGAATCTATTTAGAAAATATTTTTTAATGAAAAAAGAAAGCCTACTCCCATCTTTTTTAATATTTTAGCAGGATAGTAATTATTATGAAGTCTTTACACAGTATAGGAAAATATTTTTTGATGCTTGGACAGGTTTTTAGAAAACCTCAAAAACGAGGTATTTTTAAAGATAATGTATTTAAAGAAATTGAAGAACTCGGTTTAAAATCAATTGGCATTGTTGCTTTTATATCTTTTTTTGTTGGTGGTGTTGTAGCCATTCAAACAGGACTAAATGTTGATAATCCATGGATTCCAAAATATTTGATTGGTTTTGCAACAAAACGCTCAATTATTCTTGAATTTGCGCCTACTTTTATGTCTGTTATTTTGGCCGGTAAAGTAGGCTCTTACATTACGTCCAGTATGGGCACTATGCGTGTTACAGAGCAAATTGATGCCCTTGAAGTGATGGGCGTAAACACATTAAATCATCTGGTCTTACCTAAAATTATCGCTACAGTTTTCTTCTATCCTTTTATTATTGCTCTCGCTATGATCTTAGGAATATTTGGAGGCTGGGTTGCAGGCGAACTTACCGGTTTATATTCAGTAGATGATTATGTTGATGGTATCCGACTTGATTTTAAACCATATCTTATTCGTTATGCTTTGATAAAAACAATGGTTTTTGCTTTTCTGATAGCCACTATTCCTTCTTTTTACGGTTATTATGTTAAAGGAGGTTCAATTGAAGTTGGTAAAGCAAGTACCAAAGCAGTAGTTTGGACAAGCGTTGTAATAATTGTTTTTAATTATTTTTTAACCCAAATGTTACTCGGATAGATTATGATAGAAGTAAGCAATATACATAAGTCTTTTAATGATCAACTTGTTTTAAAAGGTGTATCCGCCACTTTTAAAAAGGGTGATACAAGTTTAATTATAGGCTCAAGCGGATCGGGTAAAACCGTATTTTTAAAATGCTTATTAGGTTTGTTTGAACCTGACCAAGGTGATATCTCTTACGATGGAAGACATGTTATTAAAATGAGCACTAAAGAAAAAAGAGAATTGCGAAAAGAAATGGGTATGGTTTTTCAAAGCGGTGCACTATTTGATTCAGAAACAATTGAAGATAATATCAGGTTTCCATTAAAAATGTTCACAAACCAAAGTGAAGAGGAGATGCTCGATAGAGTAAATTTTGTTTTAAACAGAGTCCATCTTGAAAATGTTAACAAAAAATTTCCTGCCGAGCTTTCCGGTGGTATGCAAAAACGTGTTGCTATAGCCAGAGCTATAGTGATGAATCCAAAGTATTTGTTTTGCGATGAGCCTAATTCAGGACTCGATCCAAGAACTGCAATTATAATCGATAATCTGATTCAAGAAATTACTGATGAATATCAAATAATCACCATCATAAATACGCATGACATGAATTCCGTTATGGAAATTGGAGAAAAAATAATCTTCTTAAAAGATGGTTTAAAAAAATGGGAAGGAACTTCGCAAACCATTTTTAAAACTGATAATGAGGATGTAACCGAATTTGTTTATTCTTCTGATCTGTTTAAAAAAGTAAGAGAAGTGTATAATAAAGATTAACCAGAGTTAAATGAACAATATCTTTCTTTAAACTTAATCCAATTATGTCTAAATCATTATTCATTCTTTTTAAATCTTAATAATTTAGTTTAACTTTAGTTCCTAATTTAATTGTATGAGCTCAACTAAAAAATTTGGAACAGCACCTGTTTTTTTTACTGCAATATCTACAATATTGGGTGCAATTCTATTTTTAAGATTTGGTTTTGCCACTGGAACCTTAGGGTTTTGGGGTGTTATATTAATCGTTCTTCTTGGTCATTTAGTAACGATACCTACAGCTTTATCTATCAGTGAAATTGCCACCAATAAACGTGTTGAAGGCGGTGGTGAATATTTTATAATTTCACGTTCTTTTGGCTTAAATATCGGTGCTACCATTGGTTTGGCTTTATTTTTATCACAAGCTATAAGTGTCGCTTTTTATGTTATTGCTTTTACTGAGGCTTTTGAATTCTTTTTCGATTATATGAAAAATACTTACGACATTTATTTACCTCGTCAGATAATTAGTATTCCTGTTATGATCCTTTTATCACTTTTAATTATTAGAAAAGGTGCCAATTTGGGAGTTAAAGCCCTATATTATGTAGTTGCAATTTTGGCAGTAACATTGATCTTGTTTTTTCTGGGTTCAACAAACTATGCTCAGGAAACAAGTTTTAGTCTGGCCAATGCCGATTTTAGAAATTTTGATGACTTCTTCATTGTTTTTGCAATTATTTTTCCTGCTTTTACAGGAATGACAGCCGGAGTAGGTTTATCTGGTGATTTAAAAGATCCCGGAAAATCAATTCCAATAGGAACGACTACAGCAACAATTGCCGGAATGATCATCTACTTTTTTATTGCTTACAAATTATCAGCAAATGCCAGTCCAAATGATCTTATTAATGATCAATTCATAATGTCACAAATTGCTTTATGGGGCTTTTTTGTTATTCCCATTGGTTTAGCCGCTTCAACAATTTCATCAGCACTGGGATCAGTTATGGTGGCTCCAAGAACTTTACAAGCACTTGCAAGCGATGATTCTTTTCCGTTATCAAAAGTGAATAATTGGTTGTCAAAAGAACGAAAAAAAGATAATGAACCTACCAATGCATCATTGGCAACTGTAATTATTGCCATGGTATTTGTTATTATGGGTGATATTAATGCTGTCGCTGAAATTATCTCAATGTTCTTTATGGTAACTTATGGCTCTTTAAATTTAATCTCATTTCTTAATCATTTTGGGTCTCCTCCTTCGTACAGACCTTCCTTTAAGTCAAAATGGTATATTTCATTAATTGGATTTATTGCATCTTTTTGGATCATGTTTAAAATTAATATGACTTATGCTGTAATGGCTATCGTGTTAATGTCATTATTATATATTTACATAAGCTATTACCATAAAAGCAGAAAAGATCTGGCATCAATCTTTGCAAATACAATTTTTCAATTAAACAGAAACCTGCAAATATTTCTACAAAAACAAACACAAAGAAAAGAGAAAGTAGAATGGCGTCCAAGTGCCATATGTATTTCTAAAAATTCATTTGAAAGAGATACTGCATTCCGTTTGTTAAACTGGATATCATACAGGTATGGATTTGGGACTTATTTACATCGCATTGAAGGTTATTATTCAAAAAGTAGTTATAAGCAATCCGAAAAAGAATTGGCCAATCTCCTTAAAAATGTAGGCAATAATAATTCCGTTTATGTCGATACGATCATATCTCCCTCCTATACTTCTGCTATCGCACAGGCTATTCAAATTCCGGGAATTGCAGGTATGGAAAACAATATGGTGATCTTTGAATTTGAAAAAGGCAATCAAGAAGATCTAAAAGAGATAATGGATAATTTTAAACTTGTCAACGCTGGAGATTTTGACGTATGTATTTTAGCTTCAGACAGAAAAAGGATCAATTATAAAAATGGAATTCATGTTTGGATAAAAAATACCGATGATGCAAATGCCAATTTAATGATATTACTTAGTTTTATCATTTTAGGTCATCCTGATTGGAAAAAAGCAAACATTAAAATATTTGAAATTTGTAAAGAAGAAAATGGTGATCAGGTAAAAGCCCGATTAAAAGAACTGGTTTCGAGCTGCAGATTACCAATAACTTCACAAAATATTGAAATTGTTTATCAAAAAGAAGATGTTTCTCCAAAAGCGATCATCAATGAGTACTCCTCAGGTGCAGGTTTGACTATAATTGGTTTTAGAGAAGAATTACTGTCCCATTATGGATCAGAATTATTTGATGGATATGATGATCTGGGTAATATCTTATTTGTTAATTCGTTCAGTAAAAAACGTATTGAATAAAAGGTATTAAACCTCAGGGCAAGCCCTGAACCCAATAATAATAATAATAATAATAATAATAATAATCAACCTAAGGGTCGAGGTACCTGCCTCTCCGGCAAGGCGGGTTCAACTAACTATTTTGAATTCACCTTTTGGGCTTTTCAAAATAGAGTTTCACTAATAAAAAATTACTTTTATATAAAACTATTCTATATTTCTTAATATCAAATTTTCAATATTTAACCGGGCTTCTAACCATTTTTTTAATTTCTTCTCTTGTAATTTACGTTCTTTTTCATCTAATTTTAAATCCCATTTAATTGAAACAACCGGAATTGTATCAATTCTTTTAAAATTTGTTTTTACTTCTTTGGCAAAAACCAATTCTTCAATATGCTCATAATTGATATGGATCTCATTAGATAATTCTCCAACTTGTATCTCTTTTTTATAATACTTTCTCAGGTCTTTTTCAAGTTCTCTTATACGCTCATCTTTATCAGATATCGTTTCATCTCTTGCAGATAACAATTTATGATTATTGATATATAAACTTTTAATTTCATCAATATCCTCTCTTACTCCAGAATCGTTCTGATTTTGAAGTATGGTTAATTTTGTGTTTTTTAAACCAAATTTACTTAAAGAATTTTTCCACCTTTTAATATCTTTCCTTTCAAATACACTTCCAAAAACATAAAGCTTTATTTCATTATCGTCATAATTAATGCTCTCACTTACATCTCCAATAATATTAACACCTTCACCTTCTATGCTTTCAATAAAATTATTTGCCTGATTATTAAATCTTTCTTCAATATACAATTGATGAAATAAATAAATACTATACGTTAACACTATAGAAGCAACAAACATTGCCAAATGTGAAATTCGCTTTCGCTTTGCCTGATTGATATATTTAACCATTGGAAAACGTAAATATTTGGTAATTGCAAAAGCAGCTAAAGCAATAAAAATCGAGTTGATAGAAAATAAAAACAATGCTCCGCCAAAATAATTAAAATTACCAATCGCCAACCCAAAACCTGCTGTACATAAAGGTGGCATTAAAGCTGTTGCAATTGCTACACCGGCAACAGTGTTAAATTGAGATGTGGGGCGACTAATAGCAATTATCAAAGCCAAACCACCGGAAACAGCAATTAGAACATCCCTTACATCAGGTTGTGTTCTTGCTATTAATTCTGGCGTTTCTTGTTGAAAAAGTGGAATACTAAAGAAAAGGAAGGATGTTAAAATACTTAAAACAACCATTACAGCAAAATTAACCATGGATGCAATCAATGTATCAACATCATTAATACCTACAGAAAAACCAATACCCAAAATAGGACCCATTAAAGGAGATATTAACATTGCACCTATTACAACAGCTGTAGAACTAATATTTAAACCTATGGATGCAACAAAGATTGAAAAAACCAAGATCCATGCGGTATGACCTTTCATAGATATGCCTTTTCTAATTGATGCTGCTGTTGCTTCTTTATCAGTACCTGCTTTAATATTTAACAGCTCACTAAAAAAATCTTTTAAACTTTCGAAAAAACCTTTGAACTCTTTTTGAACTTCCTCCTTATGCTCTTCAATTTTTTCATCTTGAATCTCATCCTGAATCTTTTCTTTATGTTCCTGTTCTTTTTCTTTTTGTTCTATATCTTCTTTTTTATCCTCCATTTTTAACAACAAATTAAAATTACCCTAGTAAATTTAATGAAAATCTAAATATTATCTAGTTTTTCATATACCTCTTTTGAAATTTGCTTGATCTCTTGCTCTTTTGTTTTGGGAAAAATAAGTATGGTATCTTCCGTTTCTACGATTATAAAATCAGTCAGACCCTGTACAATTACCTTTTTATCATTATGTGTTCTAACAATATTATTACGAGCATCTTTAAATAACGTTTTGGCATTTACAACAGCATTTTCATCACTATCTTTTGGCAATTTATCATGTAGTGAACCCCACGTTCCTAAATCATTCCATCCAAATTCTACCGGTAATACAAATACATTCTTAGCCGATTCCATAATTCCATAATCAATAGAAACATTTTCAGCTTTACTATAATTATTTTCTATAAAATCAGATTCTTTAGTCGTATTCCAATAAGAGTTTCCTTGATTAAACAAAGAGCACATTTCTCCAAGACTACTTTCAAATGCCTTAATAATACTTTTTACACTCCAAATAAAAATACCGGCATTCCATAGATAATCTCCTCGTTGAATAAATTGTTTTGCGGTTTCCAAATCAGGTTTTTCTGTAAAGTTCTTTACCTTTTTAATATCACTATTCGATTCTTCAAATTGAATATAACCATATCCAGTATTTGGTCCTGAAGGCTTGATACCTAATGTCATCAAAATATCTTGCTTTTCACAAGCTTTAAAAACTGTTTCAACATTTGCAATAAAAGTTTCTTCATCTTCGATAAAATGATCAGAAGGAGCAACAATCATAACCGCATCTTCGTTCATATCTTTAATTTTCAATGCACTGTACAAAATACATGGTGCTGTATTGCGCATTGCTGGTTCTAATAGGACCTGATTTTCACTTAGATTAGGCAAATGTTTTAAAACCAAATTTTTATAGTCAATATTTGTTGCTATTAAAATATTTTCCTGGGGAATTAATTTACTGAGTCTTGTAAAGGTATTTTGAATTAACGATTGCCCGGTTCCCAACATATCGTGAAATTGCTTTGGGTTTTCTTGAGTACTAACAGGCCAGAATCTAGAACCTACACCTCCTGCCATGATAACGGCGTAATAATTTTTATTCATAATTATTCTTTAATTATTTAATCAATTTCTTTTATTTATTAATTTTCCACCAAATCGACTTCAGCATTTTGATGAAATAAATATTTTTT
>JAUWUU010000150.1 GCA_030617765.1 Flavobacteriia bacterium
CCAGTTGGTTGAAGAATTAGGTTTACAAGAAGTTGTTGATGAATTGGTAAGTTCATTACCTTTAGGTTGGAAGCAAAAATTAGCATTTTCAGTTGCATTATTACACGATCCTAAAATTATATTTTTAGATGAACCAACAGGAGGTGTTGACCCAATAACACGACGACAATTTTGGGAGATGATCTATAAAACTGCTCATAACGGAACAACTGTTTTTGTCACTACTCATTATATGGATGAGGCCGAGTATTGTGATCGAGTATCCATAATGGTTGACGGAAAAATTGAAGCATTAGATACACCAAAAAGATTAAAAGAACAGTTCAAAGCAGATACCATGAATGATGTTTTTTTAAAACTAGCGAGAGGGTGAGTGTTATGAGTTATGAGTTATGAGTTATGAAAAGTAAAAAAATATAAAACGTCTTTGCGAAGATTTTCTTTTTAGAAAATCTTTGACAATCTATAGCAAAATTAAGAGTAATCAAAAACAACTAATTTTTAAGGAATTAGAAGGGCTTATGAAAAGATTTATAGGATTTATTAAAAAGGAGTTTTACCATATTTTTAGAGATAAACGTACATTGTTTATCCTTTTTGGTATGCCTATTGTTCAGATCTTACTTTTCGGATTTGCCATTACTAACGAGATCAACAATGTTGATATTGCTATTTTAGACAAATCAAAAGATGCTACAACCCAAGAGATTATCAATAAAATTTCTTCTTCAAAGTATTTTAGTTTAAAACAAATGATAGAGAATGAAACGGAAATTGAAACTATTTTTAAAAAAGGAAGAGTAAAAGCTGTTTTGGTCTTTGAAAAAGATTTCAGCAAAAAATTAACCAAAGAAAATAATGCTACGGTTCAAATAATAACAGATGCAACAGATCCTAATACAGCAAATAATATAACTAATTTTGTAAGTTCAATTTTACAAAATTACCAACAAGAAATTAATAAAGACTTAAAAATTCCTTATCAAATTATTCCAGAAACACGTATGGTTTATAACCAAGAATTAAAAAGTGTATTTATGTTTGTTCCGGGTGTAATGACCATTATTTTAATGTTGGTTTCTGCAATGATGACTTCAATTTCTATCACTAAAGAAAAAGAATTGGGTACTATGGAAATTTTACTGGTATCACCATTAAAACCATTTCAGGTAATTATTGGTAAGGTGATACCCTATATTTTCTTATCCATAATCAATGCTGCAATTATTATATTACTGAGTATTTTTATTTTTAAAATGCCTGTTCAAGGTAGTTTATTCTTGTTAGGAGCAGAAAGTATTTTGTTTATTATCAATGCATTGTCACTGGGCATATTAATATCAACAATATCTGAAACCCAACAAACTGCAATGATGTTATCTTTAATGGGCTTATTACTTCCTGTAATTCTATTATCCGGTTTTATTTTTCCAATTAGCAGTATGCCCAAGATTTTACAAGTAATCAGTAATGTTATACCTGCAACATGGTATATTATTATTTTAAAAGGTATTATGCTAAAAGGCATAGGTTTAGCAGTTATTTGGAAAGAAACATTGATCTTATTTGGGATGACCATATTTTTTATCGTTTTAAGTATTAAAAAATATAAGATTAGATTGGAATAAAAAAAGAGTAAGAAGTAAGAAGAAAAGAGTATAAAAATTAGTAATTAATTTTCTCCCTTGGGGAATTGAAAGAGGCTTATGAAAACAATAGGTTATATCATACAAAAGGAATTTAAGCAGATCTTTAGAAATAAGGCGATGCTTCCAATAATTTTTGTTTTGCCTATAATCCAGTTGATTATACTTTCAAGTGCAGCAACTTTTGAAGTAAAGAATATTGCATTTTCTTTTGTTGATCATGATAAAACTTCCTTTTCAAGAGCGTTGATCGATAAATTTGAAGCATCTACTTTTTTTAATGTAATTACTGAGTTTCCTTCAGAAGGAATTGCAAATTCGGCAATGTTAGAAGGTGAAGTTGATGTAATTTTGGAAATTCCACAGTATTTTGAGCGCGATCTTTTAAAAAATAAAAAAACTAATTTATTAGTAATTATTAATGCCATTGATGGTGCTGCTGCAGGTGTTGAAAATGTGTATATCAATCAAATTGTACGAAGTTTTAATAAAAATGCACAAACCAATTTAATGCAAGCCTCTGATAAAAAAAATATTCCTAAAAATATTTTAAGCATTCCTTCCTTTTGGTATAATAAAACCTTGAATTATAAAACATTTATGGTTCCCGGAATTCTGGTTATACTGGTAACTATGATCACTTTATTCCTATCAGGTATGAACATCGTACGTGAAAAAGAAATCGGAACTTTAGAACAAATGAACGTAACACCCATAAAAAAATCTCAATTTATTATAGGTAAATTATTTCCTTTTTGGGTTCTTGGAATGGTACTTTTAACCGTTGGTTTAATCATTGCAAGAGTTCTGTTTAACGTACCTATGGTTGGTAGCTTAGCTTTAATGTATTTATATACTTCTGTTTATATGTTAGTAATTCTGGGAATAGGATTGTTTATATCTAATTTTACTGATACTCAACAACAAGCTATGTTTATTGCCTGGTTTTTTGTTGTAATTTTTATTTTGATGAGCGGTCTTTTTACTCCTATTGAAAGTATGCCACAATGGGCACAATTTTTAACAGAATTCAATCCGGTAAAATATTATGTAGAAGTTCTGCGAATGGTAATGCTTAAAGGTTCAAGTTTTATTGATATTTTACCTCAATTTATTAAGACATCTATTTATGCAGTTATAATGAATGCTTTGGCTGTTTGGAGCTATAAAAAAACAAATTAATCATCATTAAAGAACAAACAAGTGAAACATTTGATTAAAAATTCAATACTCCTAACAACTATATTCTTATTCCTTTCTTTTAATCGTCATAAGGATAAAGAAACTTTTTCTTTAACCATAGAAGTGAAAGGTCTAAGAAATTCAAAAGGGGTTGTTCAGTTTTCTTTATACAATAAAGATGGGAGTATTCCTGATGAACATTTTAAAAAATATTATAAAAAAGATATTACTGAAATCAGTAACAACATAGCAACTATTACTTTTTATAATCTGGAGGAAGGTAAATATGCTGTAAATATTTTACATGATGAGAACAAGAACGGAAAGATCGATAAATCGTTCATTTTGCCAAAAGAAGGCGTTGGTCTTTCTAATTATTCTTCGATTGGTTTAACTAACAGACCCAAATTCTCAAAAGCCAGTTTTGACCTGGATTCTGATACCGATATAAATATAAATATCATCTATATGTAAACATCAAAGTGTTAAAAACATGAAAAGATTTTTTATAGCTTTGTTATTATTTTCCTTTTTTGTTGAAAAGGCCTTTTCACAGGATACTACAAATACCAACCTGAGTGTTGACCTTTCAAAAATTGCTTTGGTCAATCAATCTGATAGTTATGTTACTTTACCTTTTGATATTGGTAACCTTGAACCTTTGATCTTTGAAGCGAATATCAGTCCGAGTTTTATCATCCGTAAAAGGAAAGATTCACGCTTAATGGGGGTTCTAACTGCTCAAATCATTATCAGGATGTATAATGAAGAATCTTACCCTGTCAGAACCCCAAGTTATATGCCGCAAATTACGGCCTATTATCTGCTCAATGATAAAAGGGCTCTTAATAAACATACGATATTCGGAAAATTTGCACATCACTCCAACGGACAGGATGGGGATTTCTATGATGAGAATGGAGATATCAATCTTATATCAGGGAATTTCTCTACAAATTTTATGGAACTTGGTTATATCTTAAATAACCACAGTTCTAAATACAATGCCGAACAATTCATAAAGACTTCCTTTGAGATCCATCCACAAAGCTGGATGTTTGAAGATATTCGTGGGATGTACAGTGGGTTTAGATGGCATAATACTTTTTCAGCTTTTAAGATTCCCGTTGGAAATTCAGATACGAAAAAAAGAGCACGTATCTCTTTAAAACTGGAGACAATGATTATGCTGGATAATATCAATGGTTGGGATACATTTGAATCAGACAGATTTAATGGAAGCCTCACATTTTATTACCACCCAAAATTTCTGGAAGAAATTGGATTTTTTGTTCAGTATTATCATGGACTTGATTATTACAACATCTATTTCCAACATCAAATAGATGTGGTTCGTTTTGGGATTATGACTGATATATTACGTTTCTAAACGTATTAACTGAAAAAGATAATACCCAGCATATTTTACATCTATATTTTAACAGTAATTTTGTACTTTTGTATTTAGAATCATTCTAAAGAACAAAGATGTTTGATGTAGAAAAAATCCGAGAAGATTTCCCCATATTAAAAAGAATAGTCAATAATAAACCTTTGGTGTATTTTGATAATGCGGCAACTTCGCAAACACCACAAATTGTAATCGATAGTATTGTAGATTATTACAGTAATTATAATGCGAATATTCATCGCGGTGTTCATACTTTAAGTCAGGAAGCCACCAACGCTTATGAAAAAGCACGTGTTAAAATTCAAAAACACTTCAATGCTGAAAAGTCACATGAAATTATTTTTACTTCGGGTACAACTCATAGTATTAATTTGGTTGCAAGCGGATTTTCTTCTTTGTTAAAAGAAGGTGATGAGATCATCGTATCAACATTAGAGCACCACAGTAATATAGTGCCTTGGCAAATGCTTTGTGAAAGAACCGGT
>JAUWUU010000124.1 GCA_030617765.1 Flavobacteriia bacterium
GGGTGCGTGATCTGTTGCAATAATATCTAATCTGTCATCAAGTAATGCCTGCCACAAACCCTCTTTGTCTTTAGCTGTTTTTATAGCTGGATTCCATTTGATCAATGTTCCTTTATCAGCATAATCATTATCATCAAACCATAAATGATGTACACAGACTTCGGCAGTAATTTGTTTTTCTTCCAAAGGAATATCATTTCTAAACAATTTTGTTTCTTTTGCTGTTGAAAGATGAAAAACATGCAATCTTGCCCCTGTTTTTTTGGCCAATGCAACCGCTTTTGAAGATGAAATATAACAAGCTTCTTCACTTCTAATTATTGGATGAAGAGCAATAGGAATATCATCACCATACTTAGCTTTATATTTTGATAAATTATTTTTAATTGTTGTTTCATCTTCACAATGAACAGCAATTAGCATTTTTGTAGAAGAAAATATTTTTTCGAGTACTTTTTCATCATCAACCAACATATTTCCTGTTGAAGATCCTAAAAATAATTTAATTCCGGCTACATTTTTAGGATTGGTTTTAAGTAATTCTTTTAAATTATCATTAGTACCCCCAATCATAAAAGAATAATTTGCATAAGAAACTTGTGATGCAATTTTAAATTTATCTTCTAATATTTCTTGTGTTGTTGCTTGAGGAATGGTATTGGGCATTTCAATAAAAGAAGTTATTCCTCCTGCTACTGCTGCTTTTGACTCAGTTTTAATACTGGCCTTATGGGTTAATCCTGGTTCACGAAAGTGTACCTGATCATCAATTATTCCAGGAATTAAATATTTACCTTTTGCGTTAATTGTCTGATCAATTGTGCGATCAACATCAATTTTATGATTAATTTTAGTGATAACATCTCCTTCAATTAATACATCTTTTTTTTCAATCTTACCTTCATTAACTACAAATGCATTTTTTATAAGAATTGAGCTCATTTTTCTATTATTAAAAATCTCTTTTATTTTGGTAAACCTTTAAATCGCATTGAAATAATTCCAAAAATTGCTTCTGTTATTATGGTTTTACTCATTTTTGATTCTCCTAATGTTCTATCTGTAAATATTACTGAAACTTCTTTGATATTAAAACCGTGTTTCCATGCTTTAAATTTCATTTCAATTTGAAAAGCATAGCCCACAAATCTAATTTTATCAAGTTTAATGGTCTCTAAAACTTTTCGTTTATAACAAACAAAACCTGCTGTTGTATCATTGATTGGAATTCCTGTAATAATTTTTACATATTTTGAAGCAAAATATGAAAGTAAAACTCTTTTCATAGGCCAGTTTACCACATTTACTCCCTTAGAATACCTCGATCCAATCGATAGATCTGCTCCTTGCACAGCACAAGCATCATACAAACGTTCTAGGTCTTTTGGGTCATGCGAAAAATCAGCATCCATTTCAATGATATAATCGTATTTTTTAGCAATAGCCCATTTAAACCCATGAAGATATGCGGCACCTAATCCATTTTTTTCTTTTCTAATTTCAAGAAATAAACTTTTTGGAAATTCTTTTTGTAAATCTATAACGATATTCGCAGTGCCATCAGGTGAAGTATCGTCAACAACCAATATATCAAAGGCTTTGTGTTGTGAAAAAGTTTTTCGAATAATTAATTCAATATTCTCTTTCTCATTATAAGTTGGAATAATAACCAGCGTATCTTGCATAATAAATTTTTGTTGCAGCAAAGTTAATACAAATTATTACTAATTTTGTGTTAATAAATTATCTTGATGAAATTAAAACAAAATCCTAAGTATCAATTCTTCTTTTTTACTGTAATATTTTTTTTGATCAACTTTTTTCAGAGTAAATACACAGCATTATTTGAAGACGAAGCATATTATTGGGTTTGGGCTCAAAACATGGCTTTTGGATATTTTGATCACCCTCCTTTAGTAGCACTCTGGGTGAAAATTAGTAGTTATTTTTTTGATAATGAACTTGGTGTTCGATTTTTTTCAGTAATAAGTTTTACAATAATGCTAGTCATTATTTGGAAAATTATTGACGTAAAAGAAAAACAAAATTATGTTTGGTTATTCTTTTTATTGATCGTTTCAACAGCTTTTTTAAACGTTTTTGGTTTTATTACTACACCAGATACACCCCTTTTATTATTTGTTGCATTATTTTTATATTACTACAAAAAATTCTTACAAAACAATAATTGGGTTTATACTTTGGGTTTGGGTTTTGCAATGGCAGGGATGTTGTATAGTAAATATCATGGCGTATTGGTGATATTTTTTGTAATTCTTACAAATCTATCTTTATTAAAGAATAAGAAGTTTTGGATTGCCGGATTATTTGGTTTTCTCTTGTTTTTACCTCACTTGCACTGGCAATACATCAATGATTTTCCTTCTTTTAGATATCATTTAATTGAAAGGGGGAAAGAACCCTATAAATTTGGAAATACATTAATGCATTTTGTTAATCAAATCGCCATAGTTGGTATCACTTTTCCTTTAATTTATTATGCCTTTTTTAAAGAAAAAGTAAAGGATCTCTTTGAAAGGTCATTAAAATATATTGTGATTGGCTTTATACTATTTTTCTTTATCAGCACTTATAAATCTAGACCTCAAGCTCAATGGACTATTGCAATTCTAATACCGCTTATTGTTTTGTCATTTAGATATTTTATCAAACATCAAAAAGCGAGAAAATGGTTAGTGATTTTAGGTTCTGTTCAATTTTTTATTTTGTTGGTTGCCAGAATATTTTTAGCAAATGAAAATATTTCACCCATAGAATTAGAACCTCATAAAGCAAAAAGCTGGGTAAAGGAGTTAAAAAAGAATACTAATGGAAAGCCTATTGTATTTATGAATTATTCATATAGAAATGCTGCTATATATAACTTTTATACTGGAATAAAAACACATTCCCATAGTATTGTAAAAGGAAGAAAAAGTCAATATGACCTAGAAAATTTTGAAAAAAATATGCAAAATGAAGATATCGTCGCCATTAGCAATCTGATAGACGGTCCTCTCTATACTTTAAAAGGTAATGGAAAATTATATGGTACAGAAATTATTGATTATACTACTTTTCAAAAGGTTATCTGTACAATTCCAATAAAAGAAATACAAATAACACCAGGAAAAGATATCTTTGTAGATTTTGAATTCAATAATACATATTCTAAAAATATATCTTTTAAAAATGTGTCTTTTAAGGGCGTTTTTCAGGAGAAGAGAAATAAAGTTCTATATGAAGTTCCCTTACAAATTGATGAATTAGAATTAACTCCATTAAAGGGAAAAGGAACAAGAAAAATGACAGCTAAATTTATTGCCCCTGAAATTAATGGAAATGAAGAGATCACTTTTAGAATTGGTTTGCAATTTTATGATTTATTAGCTGGGTTTCAAGGAAACAAAATAACCGTTAAATTGAAAAAATAAATGTTTGAAGGGCAAGAAAGACTATTAATTTCAAATGATTGGATTACTATAATTTTATTAATCGTATTACTATTAATTGCAATAGTAAAATATCTTTTTAATGAAAGATTTTCCAAACTTTTTTCTCTGGTTTATTCCGAAAAATACTATTCTGATTATTCAAAAACCAATCCACTAATCATTAATCCTTTCCATACTATATTCTTTTTTGTATCAATTTTTAGTATTTCATTGTTGATTTATTACTATTTTGATATTTTTAAACCCCAATATATTGACTATAGTTCAATCTTCTTTTTAAAAATATTTATTAGTGTAATTTTATATGTTTTTTTACGAGTTCTTATTGGCATATTTTTGGGGGTAATATTTGAAAAACAAAATGAACAAAAATATTTTACATTCCTAAAGATTAGTAATTTATCATTGTTTTCAATTTATTTATTTCCACTACTAATACTTATAAGTTATACTGCTTTATCTTTTCATAAATCTATCTTTTTTTTAGGTCTTTTTTTCCTTACTATATTAATGATTACACGCTATTATTCAATGATCAAAAACAGTAAAATAAATTTTAATAGTTTGTTTTATTTATTTTTGTATCTTTGCGCCCTCGAAATAACACCTTTTATTGTTGTTTATAAATTATTTGTTATTTAATGTAAAAGAACATGAAAATAAAAAATATCCTTGTTTCACAACCTGCTCCAAAATCTAAACAATCTCCTTATTTTGAATTATCAGAAAAACAAAAAGTAAAAATTGATTTTAGATCATTTATACATGTTGAGGGAGAATCTTCAAGAAATGTTAGGGAACAAAAAATTGATTTCTCAAATTTTACCGCAGTTATCTTTACCAGTAAAAATGCTGTAGATAATTTTTTTAGAATAGCTGAAGAGATGCGCTTTAAAATTCCTGATGAAATGCGTTATTTTTGTCAATCAGAAGCTATTGCTTATTACTTACAAAAATATGTAGTTTACAGAAAACGTAAAATTTACGTGGGCAGAAGAACTTTTGATGATCTCATTCAATTAATCAAAAAACACAAAGAAGAAATCTTTTTACTTCCTTCATCAGATAAATTAAAACCTTCTATACCCAATAGTTTAAATAAAACTGATGTTAACTGGAAAAGGGTTATTTTATATAGAACCGTTATCAGTGATCTAAGTGATCTTAAAGGTGTTTTTTATGATATATTAGTCTTTTTTAGTCCTTCTGGTATAAAATCTTTGTTTAAAAACTTTCCGGATTTTGAACAAAATAATACCCGTATAGCTGTTTTTGGAAATTCTACTGTAAAAGCTGCTGAAGAATCCGGTTTAAAAATTGATATTACCGTTCCAACCAAAGAGTCGCCATCAATGACCATGGCATTAGAAAAATATTTAGAAAAAATTAATAAAGGTTAATTCTAAAACACAACTCAAACAAAAAAACCCATTTTAAATGGGTTTTTTTGTTTAATACTCAATTTGCACAATGCTATAAATATTTAATCTGCATTGTTGATGGTTTCTCTTATTTTTGTTTCTAATTCTTCAGCTAATTCTGGATTATCAGCTATCAGGCCTTTAACAGCATCTCTACCCTGACCTAATTTAGTGTCTCCATAACTAAACCAAGATCCACTTTTGTTAATAATACCGTATTCTACTCCAAGGTCTAATATTTCTCCAACTTTTGAAATACCTACACCATACATAATATCAAATTCTGTAGTTTGAAATGGTGGGGCAACTTTGTTTTTAACTACTTTCACTTTAGTACGATTACCCAAAACTTTATCACCATCTTTTATTTGAGCTCGCCTTCTTATGTCTAATCTTACAGAAGCGTAAAATTTTAATGCATTTCCTCCGGTAGTTGTTTCAGGATTACCGAATATCACACCAATTTTTTCACGTAACTGATTAATAAACACTACCGTACAATTTGTTTTATTAATAGTAGCGGTTAATTTTCGTAAAGCCTGAGACATTAACCGGGCATGTAAACCCATCTTAGAGTCACCCATTTCACCCTCAATCTCACTCTTTGGAGTTAAGGCTGCTACTGAGTCGATCACTATAATATCGATCGCTCCTGAACTTATTAAGTTATCTGCTATTTCAAGCGCTTGCTCGCCATAATCTGGTTGAGAAATAATTAAATTATCAATATCTACACCTAAATTTCCAGCATAAAAGCGATCAAAAGCATGTTCAGCATCAATAAATGCTGCTATTCCGCCACTTTTTTGTGCTTCAGCCATAGCGTGAAGTGCCAAAGTTGTTTTTCCTGAAGACTCAGGTCCATAAATTTCAATAACTCTTCCGCGAGGATAACCACCTACACCTAAGGCAATATCTAGACCTAATGAGCCTGATGGAATAGCATTAATATCTTCGTATACTACATCACCCATTTTCATTACAGAACCCTTTCCGTAAGTTTTATCTAATTTATCTAATGTTAATTGTAATGCTTTTAATTTCGCTTCTTTTTCTTTGTCGTTTGCCATTGTTTATCTTAATTATTATTTGAAAGGCTAAAAATACAAAAAGATAATTATGTTTAAGAAATAAATTATGGATTAGTGTTTTTAAATTGATAAAATATTTTTGAAGAACCGTACCTTTGCTATAATGATCAAAACTTAAGTTGATGAAAATAACAATTCTCGTTGAAAATCAATCCGGTCATGCAGGCGCAAAGGTCTGCCTAGCCGAATGGGGGTTTTCAGCATATGTTCAAATAAAAAATATAAATATTTTGTTTGATACAGGTCATACCGGTATCTACAAACAAAATGCGAAAAAGTTAGATATTGATCTTAATGAAATAGATTACATAATTTTATCACACCACCATTGGGATCATGCAGGGGGATTACAACACCACGACTTTAAAAAAGGTAAAAAGCTTATCATTCATCCGGAAATACTCGATAAATTACCCCAAGATGAATCGCAAAAATTACAATCTGATTTTAAGATAGTTCCCTCAAAAAAACCTTTAGAATTTTCTAATGGGATCTATTATTTAGGTGAAATTCCAAGAAACAATACTTTTGAAAAAGGAATGTATAAAAATGATCTCATGCTTGATGATTCGGCAATTGCAGTAAAATCATCAAAAGGCGTAATTGTGATCACCGGTTGCTCGCATGCCGGTATCTCAAATATTTGTGATTATGCCAAAAACGTTACAGGACAAAATCTTTATGCTGTAATTGGTGGGTTTCACCTTTTTCAAAATGATCAAGAAGCTGTTAAGGGAACTATTGATTATTTTAAAAAAGAAAAACCAAAATATCTTTACCCAATGCATTGTGTTGATTTTCCTACTTTAGTTAAGTTTCATACAATTTTTGGAATTGAAAAATTATCAACTGGAGATGTTCTTGAGATTGATGTTTAATTATTTAATTAAAACTGATTGTCTTAATTAAAAAA